>DATKWT010000173.1 GCA_035529395.1 Dehalococcoidales bacterium
AGAACCTGGTGGGGGCAATCCGCACGGCGATGGGGTTCTGCGGTGCATCAACCATCAGGGAGATGCAGCAGGCAGAGATGGTGATTGCCCCGTCAATTACGACCGAAGGCAAGTCCTGGCAGATGGCGCAGCAGTAGAACGCACGCCATCAGGAGCCTCTACCAGTTGATAGACCACAGCGTTTGCCAGATGGCGCTTCAACTGCCCATGCGAGCCATGCAATCCCCCACAGCGACAAGGCCCTGCACAGATGAGGGAAAGTCTGCCGACATCCGCCGCGCGAAGCATGGGTCGGGTGCTTGCGCACGTTGGACCGCCGCCCTTCTAGTTGTAGTGTCTTACAAATGCCTTTGCAGTCCCTGTCATTCTAGCAAGCCTATGAAAAACCCTTTCGACCAATCCCCGTGCGGCCCAGATGGGCCGCCTTCCCCTTCCTGTCCAGGAAGGGGAAAAGATTATATCTGGGGGACACCGGCAGAATCTGGTTTCGGATTCTGCTAACGTCATTCTTAAAGAATGACGCCCCGACACCCCTGCCAGAAGGGGGCGCCCCTAAGAAGGGGCGAAGCCCCTCTGGGCTTCCCTTTTTCATCACCCTGTTAGACTCGATCCGGGATACGTGTTTGCCCCCTGGTTTCCAGCCTGCACTGGAATGACATCAACATCCATCATACGTAAAGATATATACGAGACACTACGCTAGCAGTACCCGTACCCCGGGGTTACGTTTGGCTGACTCGATGGCGTCCACCCACTCGGTAAGCAGGGTATCGGTGAAGGCGTTCAGACTCCGGGGACGGTTGAGCATTATCGTGCCTGTATAACCGTCAACCTCATACAATATATACCGGTACGCCATAGCCTTCATTCTTACTTCAACGATGCGGTTTTGTAGAAACGCGGCTTTAGTAGCAATGCGGCTATACTAGACTACCAGGATTGTACTGTCAAGGACGTGTTCCCTGGCGCGGGGAGATTTAAACTGCAGAAGTGCAGACGTTCCATTTGCGGGTAGCGGGTCTTGTTCCTTCCCCAGGAGTTACAGCCTGCTGCGAGAATCGACGGAGACGGCGACTAGAGAGAAACCGAGCTACCAGTTGTCATGTGTCTTCGGTTGTCGGCACAGGCGCCGACAAGCCTAACGGCAACCCGGTCGGCGTGCTGTGCCTGAGTATGGAAGAAGCGCTCGCCCGAAAGTGCGAGCGCTTCTTCTTTCTCTCAACCAGCCAGGTTACCAATCGCTATTCACCGCTCCACTGTGGCTCCCGCTTCTCCACCCAGGCCTGCGGGCCTTCCTTCGTGTCCGGGCTTGTCGAGTTTATCAGCATCGCCATCTCGGCCATCTCCAGGTTGATATTCCGGTACATGTCCATGCCCCGCCACAGCAGACGCTTGGCGAACTGGGTAGCCACCGGTGCCTGGGTAAACTGCCGGCAGAACTCCCGGGTCTTCTCCATCAACTCATCGTGGGGGACCACCAGGCTCACGTAGCCGATACGCAGTGCTTCTTCGGCATCAATCATCCGGCCCGACCAGATAAGCTCCAGGGCCTTGGCAATACCCACGATGCGCGGCAGGAAGTAGCACCCGGCATCACCGGGTAGCAGTCCCACCCGCACGTAGTTCATGCCCACACGAGCCTTGTCCGACATTATCCTGATATCGGCCATGCTGGCCATATCCATTCCGGCCCCGGCAGCGGGCCCGTTGATAGCGGCAATGTAGGGCTTGTCAAAGGTCTCCAGGACACGCGGCACCCGGTGAACGCCGAGTCGCATGTAATTGCGCCGGGCATAGAGGGGTTGCGCCTGCCCTCCACCGGCAGCCGCCTTGACATCCATCCCGGAGCAGAACCCCCTGCCAGCGCCGGTCACTATCAGTACCCGTACCCCGGGGTCGCGCTTGGCAGTCTCGATGGCATCCACCCACTCGGTAAGCAGGGTATCGGTGAAGGCATTCAGACTCTGGGGACGGTTGAGCGTTATCGTGCCTATATATTCGTCGACCTCATACAATATATCCTGGTACACCATAGCTATCCTCCTTACTCCAACGATGCGATTTCAGTAGCAACACGGCTATACTAGACCGCAGGGATTATACTGTCAAGAACGTGTTCCCTCCGAGATTTGACAAAACCACGCCCGCCACCTAGAGTGTGTTACGTAGGACTGTAGGAGGATGCTCTGATGAGCGATATCGTAAAAATTGCCGCCGTCCAGATAGACCCCGGGATAACGAAGAACGAAGCGAACCTGGAGAAGATACTGTTCTGGACAGAGAAGGCCGCCGCAGAAGGCGCGCAGCTAATTGTCTTCCCGGAGTGCGCCCTCACCGGCTACGTGTTCAACAGTCGTGAGGAAGCCCTGCCTTTCATGGAGACCATACCCGGCCCGGCAACCGACAGGCTGGCAGACCTCTGTCGGGAACTGGGCGTGCACGCGGTCTTCGGACTACTCGAAGTAGACGGCGACAAATGCTACAACGCCGCCGTGCTGATTGGGCCGCAGGGACTGGTGGGCAAATACCGTAAAAACCACCTGCCGTTCCTTGGTATCGACCGTTTTGTAGACCACGGAAACAGGCCATTCGAAGTGCACCGGACGCCGATTGGTAACATCGGTATGCACATTTGCTACGACTGCCAATTTCCGGAAAGCGCCCGTATCATGACACTGCAGGGCGCCGACATCCTCGCTCTCCCCACCAACTGGCCGGGAACGCGGGACTACATCTCAAAGTACGTGATAAACACCCGCGCAATCGAAAACAAAGTCCATGTGGTTGCCGTAGATCGTGTTGGTGTTGAACGGGGTGTCAGGTTCCTCGGCAGAAGTAAGATTGTCGATGCGTGGGGAGACACACTCGCCAGCGGCAGCGCCAGGAAGGAAGAAATTCTGCTGAGTGAAGTCAGTCTGGAACACGCGCGCCAGAAGCACATTATCATAAAACAGGGTGAATTCGAGGTGGACTATATCCGGGATCGCCGCCCGGAGATATACGGTGACCTTACCAAACCCGATACCAGCAGGTCCTAGAATTCGGACTTAACAATTTAACCGGTTGGGCGGAGGGTATATCCTCCGCCCAACTTATTAAATACCAGTATTATCTACCCTTCCAGTTTGGCGGTCGTTTTTCGCTGAAAGCCTTTGGTCCTTCCACGAAGTCTTCGGACTGTGCCATCTGCTGAGACATGAGAAAACCATGGTTCAGGGCAACCCCGAGCGTCATATCCTGGCCTTTCATAGCCGCCTCTTTGGATGAGCGAATCGACAGTGGTGCACA
>DATKWT010000174.1 GCA_035529395.1 Dehalococcoidales bacterium
TGGTCGAAAGGGTTTTTCATCACCCTGCTAGAAATTGCCTGCCTTGCTCTATTCTCTGTAATTACTCATCATTCATAATCAGTCGCATGTCCCAATCATAAACGATCTGTCTGAATCTCTCAGGCTCATCTTGTATTGGAAGAAACTCCCTGTTGACAAACTACTGGAGCGTGGTTATACTGTGGTCAAAATGAAAGGAGGGAAACCTCTCGTACCTTTTTCGTAGTTAGTGGTACACCTTCGTGGTGAAAGGCGGGAGGGGGAGTCCTTCTTATATAAGTAACAGATAGCAGCCACGGTCATGGGTCCGCCGGCACGTGCGGAATGGCAGCAACCCTGAAGTGGTCTGGATATCAGAAGGGATTTAACAAGGGTAGAGGTTCGTGCCGGGGACGTCCTCAGGCCCACCCACCAGCTTATACGGTTTCTAATGCCTTATCGCATGCCCGGGTGGACTGAAAAGCATGAAGTCTTGCCACAAAGGGGATAGCAGGTTATCGTAGACTGCTAGTTCATGAAACTACAAAGGAAGTTGTATGCGTAATTACGTCATCAGAAGATTAGCCCTCATGGTACCCACACTCTTCGTAATAACAATAGTGGTATTTCTCAGCATCCGCCTTATCCCCGGCAGCGCGGTGGAGATGATGGCCATTGAGATGGGGTCGAGGGAATCGACCGGTGGGCAAATGGACGTCGCGGCAGTTGAGAAAATGCTCGGCATGGACGCTCCAATACACATCCAGTACCTGCGGTGGGTTGGGGGTCTTTTCCGTGGCGACTTCGGGACGTCCCTGTGGCTGAAACGCCCCGTGCTCCCCCAGATAGTTGCCCGTCTCCCGGTGACCTTTGAGCTCGGTCTCCTGGCATTCATCATATCTCAGTGTATAGCCCTGCCGATTGGCCTGTTCTCGGCGATACGGCAGGATTCCGTGGGGGACTTTTTCGGACGGAGCTTCGCCATAATTTCTCTCTCAATACCCGGCTTCTGGCTGGGTACTATGATAATGGTCTTCCCCGCCATCTGGTGGGGATGGGCACCACCATTAAACCTTGTCCGCTTCACCGAGGAGCCTCTTGCCAACCTCCGACAATTCATCATACCGGGAGCGTTGATGGGTATGGCAATGTCGGCAACGACGATGCGAATGCTGCGGACAACTATGCTGGAAGTCCTCCGGCAGGATTACATCAGAACGGCATGGGCGAAGGGAATGCGCGAACGTGTCATCGTCATCAGACATGCCATGAGGAACGCTATGATTCCCGTGATTACCATGATCGCCGGACAGATACCGATTATGATAGGCGGCTCCGTCATCATGGAGCAGATATTCGCACTACCCGGCATGGGCCGCCTCTTCCTCGACTCTATCAACCGCAGAGACTACCCCTTCGTCAGCGGGATAAACATTCTTCTCGCCAGCTTCGGACTGGTACTCATCCTGCTGGTCGACCTGAGTTACGCCTATCTGGACCCCCGGATTCGTTACAAGTAGAGGAGATAGTCAGGTAATGAGTGAAGCTCTTAACGGTATGGCGGAAGCCAAGGCGGCGAAGCGACGCTCGCCACTGGCTGATTTCTTCATCAGGCTGGTCAAGGAAAAACGACTGGGGACCCTGGGCGGGATTATTGTTCTGATAATGCTCTTGACCGGCATCTTTGCCGACCTGACTTGGCTGGGCATGCCGGACGTAGGCCTGGCGCCCTATGGGTACAATGAGCACAATCTGAAAGACCGTATGGATGCACCGTCTGCCAAGCATATTCTGGGTACTGACTCCCTGGGACGGGACCTGTTCAGTCGGGTTATCTACGGAGCCCGGATTTCCATGATAGTGGGTGTTTGTGCCAGTGCCATCAACGTCGTTTTCTCGTCAATCATTGGCGTCACTTCCGGGTATCTCGGTGGTAGGGTTGATATGGTCGTACAAAGATTTGTTGATGCCGCCCTGTCCTTTCCTATGCTCATTATAGTTATAACCCTGATGGGCATTATTGGTACCGGTATATTCCAGACGGTAATCGTGCTCGGAATATGGGGCGGCATTGGCTGGATAAGGGTGGCCCGGGCCGCCGTTATCTCCATCAGAGAAAATGTGTACGTAGAGGCGGCGAAGTCCATCGGTTGTACCACCGGGGAGATGCTCCGACGCCATATTCTGCCCAACATCGCGCCTCTCCTGATTATCATGTTCAGTATATCGATGTCCGGTAACATACTGGGAGAAGCCAGCCTGAGCTTCCTTGGCTTCGGTATCCCTCCACCCTTTCCCAGTTGGGGAGGCATGCTCAGCAGTGAGGGGCGCAGGTACATGTATGAAGCCCCCTGGCTGGCCCTCTGGCCGGGCGTAGCCCTCAGCGTCGCCGTGTACGGCATCAACATGTGGGGCGATGCCGTCAGAGACCTGCTCGACCCGAGGCTGAGGGGCGGCGTTGGCCGCTACGGACGGGCCACGAAGAAAATACGGGAGAAGATCAGCCAGAAGGACCAGGCCGGGGCCTGACGAACACCCTGGCTAAGGACTTGATAAATGTGCGGGAAATATAGAATATATGGCGTAATAACAGGCAATAAAATACGCCCAGGAGGTGTAGCATGTGAGTTTGGGGAAAGAATCTGCAGCCATGGAGGTTTAGAAAAAAAGAAGGAGTAAAGTGAAAAGAAAAGCTATATGGTTTCTGCTGTCTTCGCTAATGGTAGCAGCGCTGGTTTTGTCATCCTGCCAATCAGCAGCGGTTGAGGAGAAGAAAACAACAGAAACAGTTACGGGGCAGGTCACAGAGAAAGGAACCCCCACAGTAGAAGAGAAAGAGGAAACTACGGCCGTTGTTGAGGAAAAGGGACCGGAGATGGTCCTGGACTCTATGGGTCACCTGAAGGAGAAACCTCAATACGGTGGCACCATCACCTTCATCTCAGCCAGCGGTTCACCGACACAGCTCCTCGACCCGGTAAATACGACCCGTTCCGCGGTCAGCCAGGTTAACACCTATTCGCAACTGGGCACCGCCGACTGGTCAAGGGGACCACAGGGTACCGGTGAAAACCCGTTCACGTCCACGTATGTTGCCGACCCATTTATCATGGGTGATTTGGCCGAGAGCTGGGAGATTGTCGACCTGGCAACCATGAACATCAAGCTCCGTGAGAACGTCTACTGGCAGAACCGCCCGCCGATGAACGGACGGCAGTTCGTCGCCAGTGACGTTGAGTATTCATATGAACGAGCACGGACTGACCCGCGCAGCACGGCCTACCTGGCACCGGACTATGTGCGGGACCCGACAATTCCGCCTTTCTACACCGAGCACGACAAATTCAACTTCACGCTCGTGTACGAAGTACCAAGCACGCGCATGTTTCACGGTATCATGGGCTGGATGACCATGCAGCCGCGCGAAGTGGTTGAGCTAGTTGGCAACTGTGAGGACCCGAACTTCCAGGTCGGCACCGGCCCATGGATGCTGGATGATGCCGTTACCGACAGCTCGCTGACCTGGAGCAGGAACCCCAACTACCACCACTTCGACCCCTTCTTCCCCGAGAACAGGCTGCCCTATGCCGACAAGCTCCAGATGATTGTGATACCCGACACAGCCACCCAGCTGGCAGCACTGCGTACCTACAAGACCGACTGGCAGTCCGTCCCCTCCGACAAGGTGATAGGCATGCAGAAATCAAACCCCGAACTGAACATGGTAATGCTGCTGCCGGAAAACAGCGCTACGATATTCACACGCACCGACATCTTGCCCTTCAGCGACAAGCGGGTACGGCAGGCAGTCTCCATGGCGATAGACCAGCCGGCCATCCTGGAGGACTACTACGAGGGTCGGGCCTACCTGCTCACCTGGCCGGTAATGCCCTCCTTCGCCGACCACTACACGCCACTGGAGGAGCTGCCGGCAAATAGCCAGTTGCTCTACGGATATAATCCGGAAGAAGCCAAAGCATTGCTGGCCGAAGCAGGTTACCCGAACGGCTTCGCCACCGACTGCCAGGTCTCGGCTGCCTGGCCGATCGGCATCGAGTTGATGTCCCTGATCCAGAGCTGGCTCGCCGATGTCGGCATCGACATGACGATAGACGTGGTGGAATCCACCACCTTCGGCAACCAGCTGTGGGTGAGGTCCTTCCCCGGAATGAGTTTCATTACCTGGGGCAACAACGGCATCGATGATGCCTTCGGATGGGCTAACGGCGGATGGGTTGGTCTAGATGGGACACGCTCCGTCTACGCTTTCGGTAACGTCATCGACGACGTCGCCCAGGCAAGATACGAGGAGCTCATAGTGACCGTAGACCAGGCAGAGCAGTCCAGGATTCGCAAGGAACAATGCCTCCATGAAATAGACGAATGCTGGGAGATTCCGATACCGACAGCCGCCATCTACCGGTTCTGGGTACCATGGATGAAGGGCTACGTCGGTGAGAGGAGTGTCGGCCCTGAGGACGTCAACGACACCGGTGTACTCCGGTATGTCTGGATAGACCAGGACCTCAAGTTCGAGATGACCGGCCAGAAGGACTAGTACCGGACAGGACACTGTTTCACAAGCCATGACAAACTGACTGGGGGTATGATAACATACCCCCAGTCTTCATTTTACGTGGTCAGCAGTGAATGACTGACCACCTGTAAAGGAGGTAGACATGGGATTGCTCGAGATAGAAACCAACCTTACCGACGAACAGAAAGCCCTTCGTACCGAGGCCAGGAGATTCTTCATGAATGTCCTCCGACCGGCCGCCGTTGAGCTGGACAAACTCGCCGACCCTGCAGACGTCATTGCCGGGGACTCCATCTTCTGGGATGTCCTCCGCCAGGCCAAGGAACTCGGGTATCACAAGAGGAGCTACCCCGAGGCGGTCGGCGGACTGGGCCATAGTGATGCGCTGGCCGGAGCCATGATTGCCGAGGAAATGGGATACGCCGCCGCCGACCTGGCCATCGCCATAGGCGCGGGTGGTTTCCCGTACAATTTCGCCATGTTCTCTCCATACCCGGAGATACAGGACATAACACGCCAGTACTGTGCCGATACCGATGGCAAGATGATTGGCTGCTGGGCAATCACCGAACCGGACCACGGCTCGGACTGGCTGCTCATTGGCGAGCAGTCCAGGAACCCGAAGTTAGCGCCCCAGTTACGTGCCATCCCCGATGGTGACGGGTACGTACTCAACGGGCAGAAGGCCGCCTGGGTCAGTAACGGCACCATCGCCACTCACGCCGCCCTCTTCTTCAACATCGACCCCGCGCTGGGTATGGAAGGTAACGGGATAGCCGTAATCCCCCTGGACCTGCCCGGTATCACACGTGGCGTACCACTGGACAAGCTGGGACAGCGGGCACTCAACCAGGGGGAAATCTTCTTCGATAATGTACGCATAGCCAAGGAAAACGTTATCTGCTCTGACCCGATGACCTATACAATGCTATCGGAGCAAACCCTGGCCGCGGCCAACGCCGGCATGGGAAACACCTTCGTCGGTTGTGCTCAGGCCGCCCTCGATGAAGCACTACAGTACGCCCGGCAGAGGGTACAGGGTGGCAAGGTCATCTTTGAGCACCAGAGCGTCAAGGCCCGGCTCTTTGAGATGTTCACCCTGGTGGAAGCAGCCCGCTCGCTTTCCCGCCGGGTATCGGTCTACAACAGCCAGGCTCAGCCGGCGGCCGTTCACTACTCCATCGCCTCCAAAATATTCGCCACCGAGACCGCCTTCAAGGTTGCCAGCATGGCCATCCAGATATTCGGCGGAATCGGTCTCTCCAAGGAGTCGGTAATCGAGAAGATATTCCGCGACGCCCGGGCCGCCATGGTTGAGGACGGCGTCAACGAGACCCTGGCCCTGGGCGGTGCCGAGAAGCTGCGCGATTAGGCACAAATAATATATCATTGTTAGTAAAACCATACCGGACGCTGGAATCGGCGTCCGGTATTACTCTTGCTGCCAAACGATGTTCACAGGAATGCAACTATATGAGCACTATCAGAGTTGCCTTGCTACAGATGACTCCCTGCGCCGACGACCAGGCTGCCAACCAGTCAAAGGGAGACCTGTTCAGCAGGCGCGCCCGTGAGATGGGAGCGGACATCGCTCTCTTCCCGGAGATGTGGAATATTGGTTATACATGGCCTGATGCTAATCGGCAAGAAGAACGATTACGCTGGCAGGCAAAAGCTATTAGTCGTGACCACCCATTCGTACTACACTTTCGGGAGCTAGCCCGAGAGCTTCAGATGTCCATTGCTCTCACCTACCTTGAGCAGTGGCCGGGTGCTCCCAGAAACTCGGTTTCCATTATTGACAGGCACGGGGATATTGTCATGACCTATGCCAAGGTACACACCTGTGACTTCGACAGGGAAGCTACCTGCACTCCCGGAGAAGGCTTTTACGTTTGCACACTGGACACAAAGAATGGAGTGGTACAGGTCGGATCGATGATATGCTACGACCGGGAATTCCCGGAGAGCGCCCGAATACTGATGCTGAAAGGTGCTGAAATCATACTAACACCTAACGCCTGCACTCTGGACGACACACGTATCGACCAATTCAAGACACGCGCCTTTGAAAACATGGTCGGTGTTGCCATGACCAATTACGCTGTACCGCAACAGAACGGTCATTCCGTGGCATTCAACGCCGTGTTCTACGATAAAGACGGTGAACCAGTTAACCCACTTATTATAGAAGCCGGTGAAGAGGAAGGCGTCTATCTTGCCGATTTCAACCTGGCAGAAATACGCTCCTATCGAGAGTGTGAGACATGGGGAAACGCCTTTAGAAAACCCCGCTTATATGAACTCCTGATTTCACCGGAGGTCACGTATCCCTTCATCCACCGCAGTTCAAGACGGTAGCCCCCGTTGAGATTAACATTGACAGCGAAACGGTGACGGGCTAACATGACCTTTGTGCGAACCATAAACCTTCCGGTTAACAACATGGCTGCACGTCACGGACACAGGGCAGTGGTAACCTTGCCTAATACATACAGGGGGGATAGCCGGATATGACAGACCGTGAGATAGCCCTTCGCTACGGATGTAATCCACACCAGGTACCCGCCAGGATGTACCGTGAGGGCGGTGACCTGCCCTTCAGGGTACTGAACGGCAGCCCGGGATATATCAATATGCTCGATGCCCTCAACTCGTGGCAACTGGTCCGGGAACTGAAACAGGCGCTGGACCTGCCCGCGGCAGCATCTTTCAAGCACGTGAGTCCTGCCGGGGCTGCCGTCGGCGTCCCTCTGAGCGATGTACTCAGAAAGGCTTACTTCGTCGGAGGCGTGGAGCTATCCGGTATCGCCACAGCCTATGTCCGGGCCAGGGGGGCCGACCGCTTATCGTCTTTCGGCGACTGGGTAGCTCTGAGCGACAGACTGGATGTTCCAACCGCCCGCCTGCTGAAGCGTGAAGTCTCCGATGGCGTCATTGCACCGGGATGTGAAGATGAAGCACTCGCCATCCTCAAGCAGAAGAAAGGCGGGAGATATGCCGTCATCGAGATTGACCCTGACTATGAGCCGCCGGAGATGGAGACCAGGGAGGTCTTCGGAGTAGGCTTTGACCAGAAGCGGAATAATCTCGCGGTAACTCCGGCGCTGTTCGAGAACATCGTCACTGCTAATAAGGAGCTTCCGGAATCAGCTATCAGAGACCTGGTGGTCGCCACTATCGCCCTTAAGTACACACAGTCCAACTCCGTTTGCTTCGCGGCTGACGGCCAGGTGATAGGACTCGGTGCGGGGCAGCAATCACGGATTCACTGCACACGGCTGGCCGGGGAGAAGGCCGACCGCTGGTTCCTGCGCCAGCATCCCGCTATCCTCGGTCTACCCTGGCGGAAAGGCATCTCCCGACCGGACCGGGATAACGCCATCGACCTCTGTTTCCAGGAGAAGCTGACTCCCGCCGAGCAGCAGACCTGGGAGGCGGCGTTTCGGGATATCCCACCCCGGCTCAGCCCCGAAGAGAAGCACGACTGGCTGGCTACAATGACGGGGGTCTCCCTTAGTTCGGATGCCTTCTTCCCCTTCCGGGACAGCATTGACCGCGCCGCCCAAAGCGGGGTCAAGTACGTCGTTGAGCCGGGCAACTCCGCACGAGACCAGGATGTGATTACCGCCTGTAACGAGTACGGGATGGTAATGGCCTTCTCCGGCACAAGATTCTTCCACCATTAGTTCATTATTCTAATCATCACAGGCGACCGCACGCTGACTACGGGGCGGTCGCCTGTAGCATTAGCCGACCCCCATTTCCCCTACTCGTACCAGACCTCCTCTCTCCCGGATGGTAGTCCACGTCGCCGACAGTACCCCACCCGCCACCATAGCCATAGGTACCCCTTACTAAAAATACTGGTACTCCATGACCAAAACACTATTGTTGCCGTACCGTGCTTGTTATAGATTGAAAGAAAGGGAACCTGATTCCATCAGGAAGAGGAAATGCGACCGCAGAAGAATACCACCCAGACCACTATACTGACCTCCACGTATCATCAGATGAAGCCCTCCGGCCTAAACCGTTAGTCCGTCGGTATCTTTCTGGGACACCGCCTTGGTGGGACAATTAAGTAAACTGGGAGACCGTAGAGACACGGGCAACCGGGGGAATGCCGTGACTGCAATAGATTGAAAGAAAGGGGTATGACTCCACAGGGAAGAGGAGGGGATGGATGTGACTGTCACAAAGCCTGACGGAAGGCAAACCTCGCTACTCCGGCAGCAGTTCCCACAGCATGATGCCATAATCCTGATACCCGAGGCACTGGCGAGGAAACATACCGCGATACCCGTGGTGATACGCGATGGCACTCTGCTGGTAGCCATCGCCAACCCGGGGGACATCATTGCTCTGGAAGCACTGGCTGCCCAGAGCCGAATGCGTGTTGAACCGCACTGGGCCAGCCCCGAGGAGATATCCGAGGCCATCGACCTCATCTACAAGGCCTACGACGAGATTGAGAAGAAGGTTTCCAGCATCTCG
>DATKWT010000175.1 GCA_035529395.1 Dehalococcoidales bacterium
GAGGTCTTGCAGTACATACTGCTCGACCGGCTCGGAGAAGACATCAAGGTCATCGTCATACCATCGGGCCAGGGCCTAGACCTGGTACTCCCGGAGATTATCCCCTGAACAGAACAGGCGGTAGTCTCAGTGACGGGGAGTTCCGCGAAATGAATTGTCTGTATCACCATGACATGGTAGGATAGTGTCACCAAAACCAGTCCGCTGAAGATGAGGGAAGTTGATTATGGCATTTCGTGCATTTGTTGTTCCACGTCACATTTACACCGGACCAGGAGCACTGGAGAACCTGAGCACCGTGGAAGCGAAGCGGGCCCTGATTGTTACCGATTCAACACTTCGTAAACTCGGGATAGTGGAACGCGTGGAGAAAATACTGCACACCAGCAACATAGAGACGCACATCTTCGACCAGGTTGAACCGGAGCCATCAATACAAACGGCCCGGGCTGTGTTCTCTGTAGCGCAAGACTTCAAGCCCGACCTGATTATCGGGCTTGGCGGTGGTTCTCCTATGGATGTCGGCAAAATAGCTTGGGTCCTCTACGAGAACCCGGATATGGCCAGCCTGTCGTTTCCGGAATTTCGGGATGAGGTACCGAACTGTGAGCTCCGTAAGAAAGCCAGATATGTAGCAATTGCAACGACCAGCGGCACCGCATCCGAGGTAACCCCGGGCGCCGTAGCTGTAGACCTCAGTATGAATCCGCCTTACAAAACCGGCGTAGGGACGAAAGAGATGGTACCTGATATAGCCATTGTCGATCCCGAACTAACAGTTTCAATACCACCGGATGTAACCGCCAACACCGGTTTTGATGCTCTTATTCATGCCATTGAGTGTTATATACTCGAACCACCGTCGGCCATAGTTGATTCCCTGTCGTTGTGGGCTGCAAAAACCATATGGGAATGGTTACCAAAAGCAGTGGCCAACGGCAAAGACCTAATAGCCCGCGAAAAGATGCACACAGCATCACTCCAGGCAGGGATGGCGTTCGGTAACGCCAGGTTAGGACTGGTTCATGATACAGGTCATATCCTTGGCTCTACCTTCCATATTCCTCACGGTCGAGCCTGTGCTTTCCTGCTGTGCCAATCGTTCGCTCTCATTTATCCTACTCGTAAGGAACGTTTTGGAAGCCTGGCAACTGTACTGGATATAACCGGACGAGGTCATCGTGGCAAGGCTGTCAACCTGTTAACGCACATAAACGAATTGAAGCAAGTGGTAGGAATACCTCTGGCAATTAAAGACGCCGGGATTGACAATGCACGTTTCCAGGCTGAACTCGACAACATGGCCGATGTGTATATGAACAAATTTGGTCAGTACATAGCAAAAATGACACCAGAGCGGCGCCGGGTAGCCGGTGGGCATCCAGTTACTAGTGGTGGGATAAAGGAATTCTACACCCATGCCTGGAACGGGACATGGGCAGAGTTAAAGTGAACCTGCACTGACAGGAAATACAGTTATCCGGGAAGCCGAAACTCTTACGAAAAGCCTGAATTCCAAAACGGTTCGGAGGAATAGGAACCACCCGAGTAGGAATCCATTGGTACCTGTTCAACACCAGGATACATCACATTTGAGAAAGAGTGCTGCATGTATTCAGACACTTGTCAAGAGGAAGACGGTCGTACCGGATTCCGTGATACTATGTTCCGCTTTCTGTCAGCAGACTCTCCGCCATCTTCCTGCCCAGTTCTGCCGCGTCCTCCACGAGTGACGTGCTGCTCCTAACCTCTCCGGGCCTGCTGGCATAGCCACTGGCAACGAATACTCTGCCGTCAGCATAGCTGAACTCATCTGAAAACTGAGATGATATGTGTCATTAATGCGGATTATATCACAATAAAGCATAGTGGAGGATATTGTGCAAAGACAATAGGTAATAAATCTCTAGACGTATTTGTAAACCGCTTGTGGTTAATTAAGCGGCAAGATACTCAAGGACTATTTGTCGGAAGTCTAGTCATAGTACAAGAGAATCAAACATCCCGATGTTTGTGCAGTGGTGACCTGATATTTCAGAGAAATGCAGGTTAAGATTTGGTCATGGCCTTCAAAATATATCGCATCAGCCCAAAGACAGCAGGAAGTACCCGCCCACCCGGGCATGCGGAATGTAGTTGCGACATTGCTGAGGCGAGGTGTGCCGGGACTATGGTAAGCCGCTACCGGGATACTTACTTCCCCTGAAATTCGGCTTTCCTTTTTTCCAGGAAGGACTTGATTCCCTCCTCACGGTCTTCAGTATTGAAACTGTAATCTTGACCGAAGAACTCCAGGCGGCTGCTAACGGCAAGGCTGGTTTCCAGGGCCTGGTAGAGCATCATTTTTGCAATACCAATAGCTATCGGCGGCCCTTCAGCGATGCTTCTGGCTAGCTCGCAGGTGGCTACCTGGAGCTGGTCTGCCGGTACTACTTCGTTAACCAGGCCGATATCTTTGGCTTCTCCGGCACTGATCATTTTCCCGGTAAAAACCAGCTCACACGCTTTGGCCGGGCCTACCAATTGAGTCAGCAGGTAAGCCCCCGCTGATTCCGGGGGAATGCCCCGGCGGACCCAAATGGCGCCAAACTGGGCTTCTTCTGATACAATCCTGATATCACAGGACAGGGCCAGGCTAAGCCCCTGACCTACGGCAAAGCCATTCACGGAGGCAATGGTTGGCTTAACCATGTTTCTAAAAGTATCGGCGAACCGCACCAGGTTCCTGGGACCGGTAGACAGCTTCGTTAGTGGGGTTTGTCGTCCCCTGACCTCAGCGGAGTCGCCTGGTCGTTCTTTTACGTCCTCTCCGACACAAAATGCTCGGCCTGTTCCCGTTAATACTAATACTCTCGATGATGTGTCACTCTCTATTTCTTCAATAGCGTGCCATAACTCGCGGTTCATTTCCGAGGACAGAGCATTTAGCCTGTCAGGACGATTGAGGGTGATAGTGGCGATACCCTCTTTCTTTTCTAAGACGATGGTCTTATAGTCCATGACTTCTACCTCCTTGAAAACGTTTATGAAGTTGTTAGAAGCTGAGCTATCTGTTGACGGTGATAAGTCGGCTCACCGAGAAAGTTATACAGGGAACGAGATGCTCTTGTATGGAAGCTGAGTGCATGTTCCTTTGAGTAACTAACACCACTGAACACCTGGTGCCCAATTGTGCAGACTTCCCAGTAGGCCCGGCTTGCAAGAGCCTTGGCCAGATGTATGCTTTCCATAGCCGGCCTTTGCGTATCGAGCTTCCAGAGGGCTTCATAGGTAGCCCATCGGGCAGCATCCAGATGTGTGACCATATTGATAATCATGTCCTGGACTCTTTGAAAGCGACCGATAGGCATACCGAACTGTACCCTGATACGGCTGTATTCCAGCGTCATATCAAAGACAGCCTGACAACCTCCTACCTTGTAGGCACAAAGGACAGGTATGGCTTTATCTATAGACTTTTGCAGAAGTGGCCACCCCTCGTCTTTGCCGCCAAGCATGGCTGATTGGGGCACCTTCACAGAATCCAGCTTTACCTCAAAAGTTCGTCCCGTGAGAAAACCCGGGAGTCGGGTTACTGAGATTCCTTCGGATTCCCTATCCACTAGAAAGAGAGAAATTCCTTTGGCCGGGTCAGACTCTTTTTCTGTACGGGCGACAACAATAAAATGAGTGGCTGCTTGAGCATCCATGGTGAACAGCTTCAGTCCATCAAGAATAAAATCGCTACCCTCGCTGGTAGCAGTTGTCCGTATCACTCCGGGCCCCCAACTATAATCAGGTTCAGTCAGTGCCAGAGTCAGAATTTGCTTCCCTTCGGCAATGGCTGGTAGAATCTGCTGTTTTTGTTCATCAGTGCCTGCTTCCAGGACAATCAGGCTACTCAATATCCCGGAAGAGAAATACGGTCCCGGTAGAGGACCGGCGCCTATCGCTTCAAAGAGGACGCCGGCACTGGTCAGTGGATTCCCCGCGCCACCATACTGCTCCGGGATGATAATTCCCAACCAGCCCATTTCCACTACCTTGCGCCAGAGTTCGTCTGTGAGACCCGTGTCTGTCTCCTGCAGGTGCTGGATAACCTCCTTGGGGACATCTCGCTTCATGAAATCAAGTGCCGTTGCCTTTAACATCTCTTCACTTTCAGTGAGATTTAAGTCCAAACTCATTTACTGCCTCCCGGGATCATGCTTCGCTTTATATTCCGTTTTGTTTATCCTGACCTATCGTCCAATAGCGAGGGCACGTGAAATAATTATCTTCATTGCTTCCGGGGTGCCTCCCGGAGCCATAGCTATACCATTGCGCTGGCCAACTTCAAAAATACCATCGTCCAGGCGCCAGTCTCCCTCATCGGTGAAGCTGTAGGGCCCAAAGACTTCTGCCATATCATTAATATACTTGCCACCACCGATTTTTTGATACATGGAGAAATGTGGTCCCCCATAGGCACCTCCCTTCCCACCGGCGTTCCTGATGGAAAGTAGCCGCGCTATCTGAGTGTAGAAATAAATATCTACTACCTTATTGAGCAGGTAGGGATGTTCTTTTAAACGCCTTACTATGTTCGGATTACTCTTACACTGGTCAAAGAATTTCTCAGACAGGTAGTTTCGGGAAATCCTGCCGCCACCACCGTGCTCAACGGCAAAGGTAGCCTGAGTAACCTTCCACCCATCTCCTTCCTGCCCGATCAAGCAGGACTCATGGACTCTGACATCGTCAAAGAAAACCGAGTTCTTGACCGCCTCCTGGGTAGCGCCTGTTGGTCCCCAGGCCCCACTGAAGGTAGTCAGCGGGAACAGGTCGAGAGGTTGGATGCTGATGCCAGGTAAATTGGCGGGAATAATGAAACTGGACAAGTTCTCATGCCTTGGGGCTTCCCGGTCACTGCGTGTTAGCAAATATAATTGCTCTGGTGGTGGGTGAAGTCCCCCAACGAAAATCTTCTGCCCGTTAATGATGAAATATTCACCCTCACGGACGTGACGCAGGGCGTTTGTCTGTTGATTGGCTTCGTCTGTGCCAGCTTCCGGTTCGGTCATAAGCTGCCAGGTAAGGGCGTTACCGGCAAGCATAGGAGGCAGATAACGCTTCTTTTGCTCCTCAGTGGCGCAGGCCAGAATGGCCGGTGCCGTCAAGGTTGTCCAATCGTCGATAATGGGAAGAGAATGCTTTCTCCTGGCCAGCTCATCGGATATAACGACGCTATAGGCACCTTCCAGACCACCGCCGCCATAATCACGAGGGTATCCGGGATAAAGCCACCCCTTCTCACCAAGTTTACAGGCAAAATCGCGCCGCTTATGAAACTGTTCATAGCTCATCTTCTGAGCATCTCTTATGGGCTCTATATCATCGGGCATATTCTCGTCCAACCATGCTCCCACTTCCCTGGCAAATTCTTCCTGCTCACTGGTATATTCCATAGAAAAATCCATTTCTATACCTCCTCTATATACAATATGCAGCCAGTGTCTGTTGCCTGATTTTAGCCTTTCCTTTAATATAATAGAGATTGATTGGGATTTCCCACATCAACTCACAACGAGGCATCCCGGTCCTCATCGTTCTTGTCACCAATGATATGTCCCAGTCACCTGGCTGTCAATCACCCACAGGACTGACACACCGGTCGATGTCAATACAGCAGGAAGTAACCTCTCCCCTGGGCGTGCGGAATGTAGTTACGACAGCAGAAGCGATGCGCCTGAGGACATCAGAATACCGGGGACCAGCGGGGTCGTCCACAAGCGTTCCAAACAGGTCAAAGATGACTGCTTCGTATCTCACAGCTTCACCATCAAATGCGGTCTGCCCGTGGTACCAGGTGTTGTGATTCAGAGGGGCTACTATCACTCAAGACGCTACTCCATGACAATGATGTCCCAGACACGCAAGGCGGGAACGGTAACATGGATAAACCCATCCGTAATGTCAAAGGGAAGTGTAAGCACCTCAGGAAAGTCCGGCGAGAGCACCGTGACCCTTGAAAGTCCGGGAAAGAGATTACCGTCTATCATCAGTGAGAGGTCGGTCTTTTCGCGAATTTGCCCGGTTGCGTAGTCGAAGTCGTAGTTAATAATGTGTACGTTCAGCCTGGCCCCGTTGCGCCAGAGCACAACGCCAATGCTGTCATCAAGAGTGCCGGTGGTCACCCTCTTATCCAGATGACTGTCTATCAGGTCCCGGAAGTCAGTCCTGGTCTGTTCCAGGTTCATGGCAGGCGGTTGTTCCGTAGGAGCCTGGTAATATCGGGGTAAGGCAAGGTTCAGGTTCTTCACTGCCTGGTACTGGATATGATGGCAGTAGGTATCTGAAATACACACCCACTCTGAAGTATGGGTTATGTTTTCCGGTTGGTTCTCCTCGTCAGCAAAGAGGAGTGGCCGGTCTGATGTCTCACCGATATAGACCAGGCTGCCTCCTGATTGAACAAAGTCCAGGAGTACTTTCTCTTCGGTAGCAGTGAACCGATGAGACTGGGGCAAGATAATGACCTCGTACCCGGCCAGCCTGTCTGCTGCCAGGTCATCACCACGACTGTAGACGATATCATACTGGTAATGGCAGTCGGTGAGCAGTTGCCCGATGTTAAAAAACAGGACATGTGTCCGGCCGTATAAGTCCTCGTCAGCCATAGTTGTCAGGGAGTACAGCAAGCCAACGCGGGCTTCGCTCTCCCAGGAACCGAAATCGAAAACACCCGGTTTACCGAATATGAAATCATGGTACTTCGCACGCTGACCGCGCCCCGGCATACCGACAAGCTGCGACTGGTTGGCATAGCCTTCAGCAACATAAATGCTGTACAGGTCAGCAATATTATAGTGGCTGAGTATGGCTTCGGTATCACCGAGCCAGCCGACCATTGGTGCTCCGCCGGCAGCCACTCCAAGCTTATATGATACGATGTGCTGGAAGGACCTCTCTTTACCGTACATGGCACCACCGGCAGTCAACAGGTCGTAGTACGGTCTGATATATTGCGCAGACCAGTCGGAGTATCCACAACACTCGGTGAATACCAGCAGGCGGGAGTATTCCTCCCGGGCGTATTGCCTGGCCGTTTCCATGATGAAATTAATGGCCTCGGCCATTGCCCGGGCCTGGAAGTCCCAAAAATCATGGTAAAGCGGGAAGTCCGCGTGGCCCGGGTAGCTGTCGAGCCTGAGGGTAGCCACAGTCCACCCTTTTCCGGTAAGGAAGTCGGAGTAGTCAAAGCTGTCAATATCGCTAATACCGAGTTCACCGAGTTCATCAAGCGAGTACTTGTCCTTCAGGTACTGCCTGAACCCTGCCTCGCTGGCCGGGTTGAAGCTCCCCAGACCACTTCGCACCCATTGCACATTACCATCTGCGTCATCGATGCTGATGGCATCCGCTCCGGCGTCCACTGCTGCCAGCGCTTGTTCGAGAACATAATCACGCCACTCCGGGTGATTGATATCGTAGGCATATTGTGTCGCTTCCGGGTCGCCACCGAAGCCCTCGATGAGGACCAATGGAGAACCATCAAGCTTCAGCACCGTCGCCGCCATCATTTCGGCAGATACCTCTCTTATCACGGAGAGGTCAGCAGAATCTTCTATATCCAGAATAGAAATGGGCACAATGTACCTGATACCCAACGCATGGTAGCGGTCTATATCCTTACTTATCTCGTTGCGAATCCTCTCCGGAGAGGTCAGTCCTCTGCCCCACCAGACTACGGTATACTTCTCTTCGGTCATGTACTCAGGCTCCCCCTGGTAGGTGAAGGTTTGTGGTTCAAGCCACCACTCCTCCAATGGGTCGACCTTTGACACCAGTTCTTCCGGCGCTTGTCCGGGTACTGACTCTGGGGGGGCGGCGGAATCAGATTCTTCCGGTGGACTGGTATCAGGTATAGACGGAGATACTGGCGGAGATACCGGCGGAGACGTGACATCAGGCACCGGCGTCTTCGCCGGCATAGCTGGCGCCGTGCACGAACCCAGCAGTAGTACCAACGTCAACAAGGTAACAATGAAGGGTCTCACATCGTCAATCTAACAATGGCAGGCACTCCTGTCAATGCTGGATGAATAATCCGAGTCAATCAGTAGAGTAAACAATCTGGCTTTTTGTTACTTTACCCATCAGATTCTGACTTTGCCATAGGGGAGCAAAAAGATGTCTTCCAGACAAAATCATCAAAGTCCAGCCTTCCATATCAACTGGCAGGGTGATGAAAAAGGAGAGTCCAGAGGGAGCGCCCCTCAGAGGGGCCGAAACCCCTCTTCCGAGAGGGGCCGAAGCCGAGCTCCCCGTCTCCGGGTTGCACTGACCATAGGATTCCTTGTACTATGGTAGCCTACTTGACTAGTCCTTACATCTCGCATGAGGAGGACAGGGGGCGGGGATGGTGAGTAGTATGGACGGGTTGGTAATGGGCTTGATGGCCCTGGCTCCGCTGGACGACATCCTGCCGCCCGGCTTCCTGAGCCTGCGCACCCTGCTGTTCGCAGTTGCCTGCTACGTCTACGGCTCGATACCGTTCGCCCTCATCTTCACACGCCTGTTCTCGGGACAGAGCGTCTCCGGGAAGGGAACGGGCAACATCGGTGTCGCCAACGCGTTCGGCGTAGGTGGGCTGCAGGCCGGTTTCCTCACAGTCGCCGGCGAGACATCAAAGGTGGTGCTGCCGGTGGCCCTCGCCAGGTACTACTACGACGGCGACATCACGGTCTCACTCGCGCTGGTGTTTGCCGCCGTGCTCGGGGCGAGCTTCTCCATCTTCCTTAGAGGCAAAGGGGGTATGGCAACCACCCTGCTCCTCTTCGCGCTTCTCGCCCTCTCGCCTTTCTCGCTACTCGCCTTTGCCAGCGGGGCTGTCATCCTGCTCCTGACCACAAAGAGGTCCGATGTCACGGCCATCGGCAGCTACGTGCTGCTTCCCGCCGGGCTCTTCCTGATTGAGCGGAGCATCCCTTTCCTCGTGTTCGGGGCACTGGTCGCGGTACTCTATTGCAGCCGGTACCGGCGGGCACGGAGCGACTACGCGTTCTACGTGAGGGGCGGCAGGCGTTTTCTGCCGGGCGTCAGGACACGGTATGTGGTCCCACTCTCCAGTGCAGACCAGCCGGCTGTCGTCGGCCTGAAAGCGCGCAATCTGTGTTTCCTGGAAAGGGCGGGGTTTAGCGTGCCGAGAACACACGTTTGCACGTTCCGGGCATTTGATGACCATGCCAGCGGCGTCACCGACGTTCGTTCTCAGCTGCAGAAAGAGCTGAAGCGACTGGTGGATGAGGAGCGCAGCTACTGCGTACGGTCGTCGGCGAGCCTGGAAGATAAGGCCTATCACTCGTTTGCGGGCCAGTTTGAGAGCTACCTGAATGTACGCTCGGTCTCGAGCGTCGTAGAGGCTATCGAGCACGTATGGGCATCGCTCGCAGGAAGCAGGGCACGGTCCTACCTTCACCGCATGGGACAGTCGTCCAGGGACGCGCAAATGGCGGCCATCATTCAGGAGATGGTGTCTGCCCAGCTCTCAGGCGTAGTCTTCACCAAGAATCCCGTGAGTGGTATGGATGAAATCATCGTGGAGGCTGTCCCTGGGTTCGGGGACGCCCTCGTCCAGGCGGGTGTCACTCCGGACAGGTGGGTCTACAAGTGGGGAAACTGGCTCGAGGTGCCCCACGCGGAGGAGAAAGTCCCGGCGGTCATTACCCAGGTGGTACAGCAGGCGAGGCGGATAGCCAGAAAGTACGGCAGGCCCGTAGACCTGGAGTGGGCCTACGATGGCAAAGAGCTGTACTGGCTGCAACTGAGGGAGATTACCACACTGAGTGGCGTAAACGTATACTCAAACCGGATATCGAGAGAGTTCATGCCGGGCATCATAAAGCCTCTTGTCTGGTCAGTAAACATACCCGTGGTCAACTCATCATGGAAGAAGCTGCTCGTCGAGCTGGTCGGTGGCGCGGCACGGGAGATTAACATCGACAGACTTGCCAAGAGCTTCTACTACCGGGCCTACTTCAACATGGGGGTGGTTGGCGACCTGTTTGAACTGCTGGGGATGCCCAGAGAGACGATCGAGATTCTCACCGGCATAGAGGTACCCGGCCACGATGCGCCCAGGTTCAGGCCGGGCTTGAAAGCAGCCAAGTACATCCCCAGAATGGTCCTCTCCGCGTCGCGGAAGATGGTCTACGCCGTGAGGATGGAGAAGCTCGTCAAAGCCCAGCGCGCCGCGTTTGATGAATACCAGTGCGTGGACTTGGAGAAGCTAAGCGAAGTCGAGGCACTCGACCGCATAGAGGGGCTCATGCGGACTACCTCCGAGGCCTCATACCACGTCATAGTCTCACGACTGCTGGCAGGTCTGGTCAACACACTGCTGAAGAAAGCATTCTCGACTGGGGATCTGCCCCTGGACGGTCCTGGTCGTGACAGGGAGAAGAAGGCGCTGCGAGACATAGATGTCGGCTATCACCTGGCACGGTTGTACGATGTGTACCAGGGTCTCCCGGAGAAAGCCAAGAGACAGGTCTCCCGCACGCCCTTTCATGAGCTTGCCCGGATACCTGAACTGGGTGAGTTCGTCCTCGGCGTGCGGGAGTTTCTCTCCCGCTTCGGTCACCTGAGTGAAAGTGGAAACGACTTCTCCGGGCTGACGTGGCAGGAGACCCCGGACCTTGTGCTGCAGATGGTGGTGAGCCATCAGAGGTCGGCGGTGCAGCAGGTCAACCGGCAGGAGATGGTCGCCCCTGCCAGAGGACCGGTCAGACGCGCGCTCTTGAAGACCATTCGCACGCGGATAGTCAGGCTGCGCACCTCAACGGAAAGGATGAACTTCGTCTACGGATTTGGCTATGCGCTGCTCCGGCCGTACTTCATGCGGCTGGCAAGGCTGTTCCGAGAAGCTGCCTGCATCGACGAAGAGGATGACATATTCTACCTCACACTCGACGAGGTGAGGGAAATAGTGCGGTCCGGGCGTATGAGCAGCCAGATTGGGGCACGTCTTCTCCAGCGCAAGCACGAAGTACGCCAGTACGATGATGTGAGCCTTCCGGAAGTCATCGTCGGCGATACGCCGCTGTCTGTCTCCACCAGAGTCGCGATGTCCCACAGGCTCAGAGGCATCGCCGTGGCGAAGGGGTATTGCGAAGGGCCGGTGAAGGTCGTAAGGGGGCTGGAAGACTTCGGTAAGGTAGGCACGCATGACATCGTGGTTATCCCCTTCTCGGACGTAAGCTGGACACCGTTCCTGTCCAACGCCACCGGCATCATATCAGCATCAGGGGGGATGCTCTCTCACTGTGCCGTGGTCGCAAGGGAGTACGGGATACCGGCTGTGGTGTCTGTGCCGGGGGCCATGGAGCTGAAGGACGGCACATTCGTGGCCGTGGACGGGCTCAAGGGAGAGATTGTCGTCCTCCAGCAGCAGTAGCGAAAGACGTGCCGCCCTCTAGCCGGAACACGTCCTCCCGCGTGTGCAACGATTTGGCTTATTGTTACTTTACCCACTAGACTCTGACTTTGCCACAGGGGAGCAAAAGATGTCTTCCGGACCAAATCATCAAAGTCCAGCCTTCCATATCAACTAGTGGCCTTCACGCTTAACCTTCAATGTCAACCCTTCATTCCCTACGATTTCCACATTCTCGTCAAACTCTATATTGTCATCGAGAGATTCAGCTTTCCAGTATTCGCCCCTAACAATGATAGTCCCAAATGGAGTTAGGGGTTCCACAACTATACCTTGCTCGCCTATCATTCCTTCTCGACCGGTAACCTGCTTCCTGTGGAAACTGGATATCACCGCGATATGTATTACAAGAACAAAGATACCGACTATTATCCCTCCACCAATCATAATCGGCAAAGGAATTTGTATCCCCAGAAAATTTAATATCAGTAGAATAGCTACTATTACTGCCGCTTCGTCCAACAGTAATATCAGGACTTTACCCCAGTC
>DATKWT010000176.1 GCA_035529395.1 Dehalococcoidales bacterium
TCGCATTTTACATCCTCTGCGAGTGGAAACCCGGGGGCGTCCTCAAATGCGGCCCGTTCCTCCTCAAGACTGAGTCCCGGCTGGGCCTTACTCGACCTCATCAGTTCCAGGACTGCCTCTAACTCTTTGCTTGGCATAAACTTGCCCTCCTTCTTTCTTTAACTGTCATTCTGAGCTTACCTGCTGTCTTTGCCAGCAGGCCGGGGCTCCGAGCGGAGCGAGGAGACACAGAATCTCTCCCCTCATTTACATAACCAGGAAAACAATTCACGCCTGGTTACTCTCGATTTGTTTCCCCATATTCTTATTAGCGTCGCTGGTTGTTTGAGCCAGGATTTCCCCCGCCGGCTACTGTCCTACCCTTCGCTCGCTCCTCCTCTGGCCTTGCCCTTCACCAGTCCCACGGCTACTGCCTCCCTCAGATTACCCGCCGGGATAACCTCTATGCCTTCAGGCGCAGGGACGCCTTTGCTGCCGGCCTTCGGCACCAGGCAGCGCCTGAAACCCAGGCGGGCCACTTCGTTGAGACGACGCTCCAGTTGCGGGACTGTCCGTAGTTCACCACTCAGGCCCACCTCGCCTACCGCCGCCGTCGCCGGGTCGATACCGGCATCACGAAAGCTGGACGCAATCGACAGGGCGATACCAAGGTCCGCCGCCGGTTCGCCTATCTTCAGCCCACCGGTGACATTGACCATGATGTCCTGGTTACCCAGCTTGAGACCGAGCCTTTTACTCAGTACGGCTGTTACCAGCAGCACCCGGTTGAAATCAACCCCGTTAGCGGTACGCCGCGGCATCCCGAAGCTGGTCGGGTTGGTAAGTGCCTGGACCTCCACCAGCAAAGGACGGCTGCCTTCGAGCACAGGTACCACCACCGAGCCTATCGACTCACCACCCCGCTGCGAGATAAACGCCAGGGACGGGTTCTCTACCTCCACCAGTCCTTTCTCCTTCATCTCAAAGACACCTATCTCATTGGTCGACCCGAACCGGTTCTTGACACAGCGCAGCAGGCGGTAAGCGCTGAAAGGCTCACCTTCAAGATAGAGCACCACATCGACGATATGCTCCAGTACCCGCGGACCGGCGATGGCACCTTCCTTGGTAACGTGTCCCGTGATAAGCACCGGTACCCCGCTGGACTTGGCCCAGTGCATCAGCCTCAGGGTACACTGCCGCACCTGGGTTATGCTGCCCGGAGCGGCATCCTCATCCGGTAGATAGGCGGTCTGAATAGAATCAAGGACCACCAGGCCGGGCTGTAGTTGCTCCGCCTGGCCGAGGATGGCCTCGAGGTCGGTCTCCGCCAGGAGGTACAGTCCCTCACCCGCTATCCCCAGGCGTTGTGAGCGCAGCTTGGTCTGGCGCAGCGTTTCTTCGCCGGTGACATACACCACTTTACCGCGTACCCCGGCAATCAGGGCGGCCGCCTGCAGCATCAGTGTGGACTTGCCGATACCCGGGTCTCCACTGATAAGGGTCAATGAGCCGGGCACCAACCCGCCACCGAGCACGCGGTTGAACTCCGCCATCGGCACGGAGAACCGCTCGTCGGCATCGATAGTGACCTCAGACAACTCCCGGGGAACACTGCCCGAGGATACCCGCCGGGTAGAAGAAGCTACCGGCAGTGGTGCCGTCTCTACGAAGCTGTTCCACTCCTGGCAACCGGGGCAGCGTCCCAGCCACTTCAGCTCCTCGTGGCCGCACTGCTGGCAGACAAAGACAGTCTTCCTTCGGGACTTCTCCATGGGCAGACTTTAACGGATTTTAAGGGAGAAGGCAAGGGATGAGGGGTAACTCCATCCACTTCCCTTGATTAGAGAAGGGGAATAATGAGGAGTGAGGAGCTAAGCTCTCGCTTAATACTCTCCCTGCAGTGTGGCAACAGGAGGCCGTAGCAGCAGAGTGGTCTTCAGGAAGTCCGGTCAGGGCAAAGCCCTATCCCAGTATCCCCAGGAACACACCGGCAGCGGTGGCGGTACCGATGACCCCGGCAATGTTCGGCCCCATGGCGTGCATCAGGAGGAAGTTCTGCGGGTTTGCCTGCTGACCCATCCTCTGCACCACTCTTGACGCCATCGGCACAGCAGAGAGGCCGGCAGCGCCTATCATCGGGTTAATCTTCTCTTTTGAGAAGAGGTTCATGAACTTGGCCAGCAGCACTCCGGCAGCGGTGGAAGTGGCAAAGGCCACCACACCCAGGCCAAGCACCACCAGGCTGTCCGCTTTAAGGAAGGCCTCCGCACTCATGAAAGCACCAATACTGAGACCGAGAAGGATTGTCAGTACATTCATAAAGGCGTTAGCGGCAGTATCCGCCAATCTATCGGTGACCCCGGACACCACCAGCAGGTTGCCGAACATGAACATGCCGATGAGAGGCGCCGACCGCGGTACCAGCAGGATGATAATAACGGCAGTAACCACCGGAAAGAGTATCTTCTGCCGCCTGGACACAGGCTTCATCTGGGGTTTCATGTAGATTGCCCGCTCCGCCTTGGTGGTAAGCAGCTTGATTATCGGCGGCTGGATAATGGGTACCAGCGCCATGTAGGTATAGGCCGCCACGGCAGTTACACCGATAAGGTCAGGGGCAAGCCTGTTGGTCAGGTAGACCGTAGTGGGACCGTCGGCACCCCCGATAATGCCGATGGCGGCAGCCTCCTTCACTCCTATGGCTAGGAAATCGGGGAAGGCATTGCCTATCAGTAGAGCTACCAGAAAAGCGAAAAAGACGCCGAACTGTGCCCCGGCACCAAGGATAAGGGTCTTCGGGTTGGCAATCAACGGCCCGAAATCGGTCAACGCCCCCAGACCAAGGAAGATGAAGGCGGGTATCAACTCTGTGGTGATGCCGCCTCGGAAGACCCGTGCCAGAAGGCCAACCGGCTCACCATCGACAAACTCCATCAACCCGCCAAGCGGCAGATTCACCAAAAGCACGCCGAAGCCAATGGGTACAAGTAGAAGAGGCTCCATCTTCCTGGCAATACCCAGGTAGATAAGGAGCCCCGCGATAACGAGCATTACGATGTTGCCCCAGGTCAAATCCCCGAAGGCACTGGTATAAAGGCCAAACACTTACCTGGTCTCTTTACTCTTTGATTCAGGTCCCCGTGCCACCAGCCCGATTACCCATACCGCAACCGAGAGAACCACCAGCACGAGGATGGTCACTCCAAAGCCGCCACCGGCAACCCTGGCTACCAGACCCCAGTCAATCATCCGGGACCTCCTCGGGCCAACACAGCCGTTATAATAAGGGCAGAATACCGCGCCTTCAGACCTCTATAGTCGCGAGATGGTTGCCTGTCTCCACCACCTGCTGCGCGGAGACCTTTATTTCGGTAACCGTACCGGCTACCGGAGCCATGATTGGGTTCTCCATCTTCATGGACTCGATGTAGAGGAGTACATCCCCTTCTTCCACCTTGTCCCCAATGCTTACTTCTATGCTGATGACCGTACCCGTTATTGGAGCTTCTACGATTTCTTGAGCCAATTCCAGACTCCTTCCTTCTTTAATACCCATCTATTCATTCCGGAGACCAGACTTGTTCGGGTAAAAGAGAAAGGGCGCTTCTACCCATCACCTGAGTGTCACCGCCCCCTCTAATTCATTAGCTCGCAGTGGCGCCTAAGATTTTTCATCTCCGGCCAGAGCACCGACAGCTGTTGGCCTGACCACAATCTCTTCCCCTTCCACGTCCACTACTACAGTATCCCCGGCGCGGAACTTGCTACGCAGCAGGTCTTCAGATAGCTTATCAACCACCAGGTCCTGTATCGTACGGCGTAATGGCCGTGCTCCAAAGACCTCGTCATAGCCCTTCTCACCAAGGAAGTCCATGGCGGCTTCGGTCACCTCGAGCTTGACTTCCTTCTCGGCAAGCTGCTCGATTATTGTAATCAGCATCAGATTGACTATCTGGCGGATGTGCTCTTTACTCAAGGCGTGGAATACCACTGAACCATCGATCCGGTTCAGGAACTCCGGTCGGAAGGTCTTCTTCACTTCGGCGAGCAGTTTCTCCTTCATCTTATCGTAGGATTCCTGCCTGACTTTATCTTCGTCCGTCCGGGAGGTGAACCCGATGGCGCCACCCTTGCGAATGACCTCCGCCCCGATGTTGCTCGTCATGACAATGATACTGTTGCGGAAATCAACCCGTCTGCCTTTAGCATCGGTCAGGTGTCCATCATCGAATATCTGCAGTAGTATATTGAAGACATCCGGGTGGGCTTTCTCTATTTCGTCGAGCAGTATGCAGCAGTACGATTTGCGCCGTACCGCCTCGGTCAACTGACCACCCTCGTCATAACCAACATACCCCGGTGGTGCACCCACCATGCGGGACACGGTGTGCTTCTCCATAAACTCGGACATATCAAGACGTATCAGGGCATCTTCGCTGCCGAACATGAACTCGGCCAGTGCTCTAACTAACTCTGTTTTACCGACACCGGTCGGGCCGAGGAAGATGAAGTTGCCGATGGGATGCCTCGGGTCCTTCAGTCCGGCCCGCGCCCGTCGTACCGCCTTGGAGATGGTATCGATCGCCTCGTCCTGGCCGATAATGCGCTCGTGGAGCGCCTCCTCCATCTTCAGCAGTCGGGCAGTCTCATCACCGCCAAGCTGTGTTACCGGGATTCCGGTCCACATGCTGACTACCACGGCGATATCCTCTTCGGTAACTTCCGGCTTCTCCTGTTCCTGCTGGGTCTGCCACTCCTGTTCCTCTTGCTTCAGTTTCCCCTCAGCCTGGAGTTCCTGCTGGCGCTTCTCCGCGGCGTAGTCATACTGCTGCGCCGCCAGGGCTGATTCCTTCTCCTTGCGCACGGTCTCCAGGAGCTGTCTCTTCTCCTTCAGGGTTATCGGCGTACCGCCGCGCTGGATTCGTACCCGTGAAGACGCCTCATCGACAAGGTCAATAGCCTTATCAGGGAGGAAACGGTCCGGTATGTATCTTGAGGCCAGGGTCGCCGCAGCGTTAAGGGCCTCGGCGCTAATCGTCAGCTTGTGGTGCTCCTCGTAGCGCTCCTTGATACCACGGAGGATATCTATCGTCTCCTCAACGGTTGGTTCCTCCACCAGGACCGGCTGGAAACGGCGCTCCAGGGCAGCATCGCGCTCCACGTACTTGCGGTAGTCGTCCAGAGTGGTCGCTCCGATAACCTGAAGTTGCCCCCTGGACAGAGAAGGCTTGAGAATACTGGCAGCATCGACCGCTCCTTCGGCAGCACCGGCACCGACGATTGTGTGGAACTCATCGACAAAGAGGATGCAGTTACCCGCCGTCTTTATTTCGTCGATAATCTTCTTCAGTCGCTCTTCAAACTCACCCCGGTACTTGGTTCCGGCCACCACCGAGGCCATATCCAGCGTTACCAGACGCTTGCCCTCCAATGTCTCGGGGACATCACCGGCGGTAATCCGGTGGGCCAGACCTTCTACTATCGCTGTTTTGCCTACGCCTGGTTCACCAATCAGTGCCGGGTTGTTCTTGGTCCGCCGACTGAGTATCTGTATCACGCGCTCAATCTCGCGCTCACGCCCGATGACCGGGTCAAGCCTGCCGGCACGCGCCGCCGCGGTGAGGTCAACGCTCATTTGGTCCAGGGCTGGTGTGCGACTCTGCCCGCCACGGGCGCCCCGCCCCTTGGGGACATTCTGGCTGAGGATTCGGGTTGTCTCCGCACGTACCTGCTCAAGTGTGATACCAAAGCTATCCAGCACACCGGCCGCTACTCCACCACCCTCGTGCAACAGCCCCAGTAGCAGGTGCTCCGTGCCGATGTAGTTGTGCCCCAGGTTTCGTGCCTCGTCTATGGCAAGTTCAATGACTCGCTTGGCCCTGGGAGTAAGGCCGATATCACCGGAAGATGGTTTCTCGCCCTGACCGATTATGAACTCAACCCCGGAACGCACCTTGCCCAGGCCCACGTTAAGGTTGGTAAGAACCTTCGCCGCGACCCCTTCTTCCTCACGCAGCAGACCAAGCAGGATATGCTCAGTACCGATATAGCTGTGGTTAAGGTGCTGCGCTTCTTCCTGGGCCAGTGTGAGCACTCTGCGGGCTCGCTCCGAGAATTTCTCAAATCGGCTCGCCATAATCTCCTCCGTGTTGCCGCCTCCCGGCAACGTTTACCTCTAAGGATGGCGCAGAAGAAGGATATAGCTTTCTGGCAGTGACATATTTTCCACAAGAAGTTGCCCCCTCAGTATCGTCTGCGCTGAAGCGTTTCACTGCCGTGTTCGGGATGGGAACGGGTGGTTCCACTTCGCCAAGACCACCAGAAAGCTATTATACCCTCCTGTCTCTACTATTTTACACACAAACCCCATGAAGGCAACCGGCCTTCATGGGCCGTTGTCATTACCCTCTGGTGTCATTCTAACACATTTCATGCTGCGGGTAAATAGTACAATGATACGACTTACCATTGTTGAGGATGTTATGCACTGTTTTTCTGCATAATCTCTTAAACGGTCCGGCTGTCGGACAAACCGGGAAGGCCCTACCTGGAAGCGCGGTACCTTTCAAGGTGCAAACGACCCCTGCCCGTCCTGTCATTGCGAGCCGGGGGTCTGAGCGAAGCGAAGAGGCTGCGACCCTTCTCCGCTTTTAAACTATTCTCCAAGCTCTTACCAGAATAGTGCATCACTCCCTGAGGTGCAAATGACCCCTGCCCGTCCTGTCATTGCGAGCCGGGGCTCTGAGCGAAGCGAAGAGACACCGAAGCAATCTCTATTTGTGTTTGCCCCATCCCCCTGATTATCATCGTAATCTTTCTTACCGGTCCGGCTATCCA
>DATKWT010000177.1 GCA_035529395.1 Dehalococcoidales bacterium
GAGTGTAGGCCGTGCAGGGCTCGAACCTGCGACACCCTGATTAAAAGTCAGGTGCTCTGCCAACTGAGCTAACGGCCCTCGAAAATGCAGTGGATAAACTGGTTCCCAGACTCCTACTATCACTGCATCACGTAAGTAACAATCAGTTTGCATTATAGCCCTTCCCAGCTTCCACCGTCAATTCCCCACACCCCTCTCCTCCTGTGCTTACGCAGACTATCGTGTTAACATGCTACAATATGACCACGGACCGCTCAGAGAACACTATTATGGATAAGAAAAGTCTTGAGATGCTGGAGTTCCACCGAATCCGGGAAATTCTTGCCGGATTCACATCCTTCCCGGCAAGTCGTGAGCTGGCCATCAGCCTCCAATGCTTCACGGACCATGAGCATATTTCTCTCCTTCTCCGGCAGTCTGCCGAAGCACGCCAGTTCCTGACGGTAGAGCCAGACTTCGCCGTGGGAGAGGTCGTCGATACCCGGGCAGAGGTTAACATAGCAGCACGGGGTAAGGTCCTCGAGCCGCAGGTCATTATCAATACCTGCCTGACCCTGGCCACAGTACGCCGACTGCGCAGCGGAATCAGTCACCTGTCCGATGAGTTCCCGTTGCTCTGGGATATGACCAGTGGTATTGTCCAGATGCGCCAGCTTGAAGACGATATCAGTAAATGCCTCTCACCAGATGGTGAGGTGCTGGACTCAGCCTCACCGCAGTTGGCCGCCATCCGCAGACAACTAAGGAACACCCGTCAGACTCTGCGAGAACGTCTGGAAGGCATCATCAAGTCGGCCCGGGGTCGCAGGATAGTCCAGGAACCCATTATCACCGAGCGTGAAGGCAGATATGTTATCCCGATAAAGGTCGAATCCCGAAGGGATATCAGAGGTATTGTACACGATGTCTCCAATACCGGGGCCACGGTCTTCATTGAGCCATGGACGGCGGTGGAGGTGGGCAATGAACTGCGTGAGCTCATCGTGGAGGAGCAACGAGAAACCGAACGAATCCTCCGCATCCTCAGTGAGAAGGTTGGTAGCCATGCCGAAGATATCAGTAACAATATTGCCCTTGCTGCCAATATTGACTTTGTACTGGCCAAAGCCAGATACGCCCGGAGGAACAGATGCAGTGAAGCCAGGCTCATTGAGCTTGAGGACGAAGCCCGGACAGCAATACGGAGCCGGGTGCTCCGGCTGGTGGAGGCCAGGCATCCCCTGCTCGGCGACAAGGCAGTACCGCTCTCTCTGGAGATGGGTCGTGACTTCTCCATACTGGTGATTACCGGTCCCAACACGGGCGGCAAGACAGTGGCGCTGAAGACTATCGGCCTCCTCAGCCTGATGACACAGGCCGGTCTGCCAATCCCCGCCTCAGAGGAGACCTGTCTTCCTATCTTCGACGGAGTGTTCGTTGATATCGGTGACGAGCAGAGTATCGAGCAAACACTCTCCACATTCAGCTGGCACATGGGCAATATCATTCGCATCATCGGCAGCGCCACAAACCATAGCCTGGTGCTCCTTGATGAACTGGGTACCAGTACCGACCCTGCGCAGGGCTCAGCCCTGGCACGGGCAATCCTGCGCCACTTCCTGTCACGGGGTACGATAGCGGTAGCCACGACACACTATAGCGACCTTAAAGCGTTCGCGCACACGACTCCGGGTCTGCAGAACGCTTCACTGGACTTCGACGCAGTCACCCTGACCCCCACGTATCACCTGACCACAGGCATACCCGGTGGCAGCAATGCCCTGGCAACGCCGGCACGGCTCGGTCTGCCGCCAGACATCATCGAAGAAGCCCGGGGTATGCTGGCCGGAGGAACCCGGGAGATGGAGACACTAATTACTGAACTGACCGCAGAGAAAAATAAGGCACGGAGCATCTCCACCGAAGCGGAGCAACTGAAAGAGAAGGCAGAGCAGCAAAACACTGAACTGGAGAGCCGGCTCAAGCGGTTGAGTGCAGATGAGCGGGCCATCATCCAGGAAGCACGGGATAGGGTCGTACGGGAAGCGGCGGAGTTGCAGAAGGAAATCCGTCAGGCCGCGGCACAGCTACGCAAGGAGAGGAACAGGGAGACTATCGAGCAAAGTCGGCAGGCTTTATCCGCAGCCCGCGAAAAACTGAGGGGCGAGGTCTGGCAGCCCAGAGCTGACAGCGAGACCGGGGGTCCGGACGAGCAGGAAAGTATAACCCCCGGCGATACCGTCTGGCTCAGGGAGGCCAACGTATCGGCCACGGTACTCTCTATTTCGGAGAAAACGCAGCAGATTGAGGTGCAGTCAGGGCTAACCAGAATCAGGCTGAGTCTTGACGGGGTAACCAGGATGACAGGACAGCCAGTCAGCAACAGCGTAGGCGCACCAGGGGCAATCAGCATGCCGCGGACGCATTCCGTCCCCCTGGAGCTTCACCTTCTCGGGAAACGCGCCGACGAAGCGGAGTGGGAGGTAAACAATTACCTTGATGCCGCCGTCGTTGCCGGACTCACCCAGGTACGTATCGTACATGGTAGCGGTACCGGTACACTTCGTAATATCGTCAGGGATATGCTCAACTCCCACCCACTGGTCAGGTCTTTCCGCCCCGGCGAGAGGGGCGAGGGCGGTAACGGGGCAACCATCGCTCAGTTGTAACAGGGAGGCGAATTACCACGGAGACACTGACTTCCCGACAGTTCCACCTCAGTCGACCGAAGACACTCCGCCTGCTCGGAGAACTGGAAACGACGGGTAACGCGGTAACATCTGTCTTTCTGACACCGGAGTTGTCCGCAGTTCATATCAACGACCTGCTCGGCAGAGCGCTTCCGGGTGTGGCTATCCCTGCCGACATGGTAGACCGCGCTGCCGGTTCCCGGACAGGAGCCGCCATCTTCTGGGGACCGTCACGAAAGCTCCTCATCCGGCCACCATTCCCGCTCACGGAGCAATACATCGCACCCGGTGGCGATATTGAGCCGCTACGTCTGCTACTGGAGCACGATTTCACGATTGCCCTGGTACTGGTACGCCTCGGCGCCTTTGCCATCGGTGTCTGGCAGGGGGAGAGTCTGCTCACCAGCAAGACCGGCACCGGCCTCGTCCACGGCCGACACCGAAAGGGAGGTTCATCCCAGCGCCGGTTCGAGCGGCACCGGGAAAAACAGGTCGACGTCTTCCTTGAGCGGGTCTGCGGGCATGCCCGGCAGCAGATAGAACCCTACATCAGGCAGTTGGACTTTTTCGTATACGGTGGCGCCTGGACTACCTTTGCCACACTCCGCAACGAATGCCCCTTCCTGCGCCAGTTCGAGGAACGCTCCCTGCCACCACTACTCGATATAGTCCGCCCACGCCGGAGGGTACTCGAAGCAGCAATAGCGGACATACTATCGAGCCACATCACAGAGTGGGGCCCGCCTTTACCCGATAACATGCCCTTGTTCAGACAAAAGGGTGACACAACAGAGTGAGGTGTCATGGCCACTACCCAACGCCCCTCCCTGCAGTGAGGGTAAGTTTTCTTAATACAAACTTCGTTTGCCCTGCATTATTACCCTGCTCTCAAATGGAACTATTACTCTAACAGGGACTGAAAAAGGGGAGTCCAGAGGGATCCCGCCCCTTCTGAGGGGCCCCGCCTCTTCTGAGAGGCGCTCCTTTTGGCAGGGGTGTCTGGGCGTCATTCTTACAGAATGACGTTAGCAGAATCCGAAACCAGATTCTGCCGGTGT
>DATKWT010000178.1 GCA_035529395.1 Dehalococcoidales bacterium
GCCTCGATAAGTACCTTCCCCTGGCTCTCATACAGGGTGGGGAAGACCAGGGCGGTGGCATCCCGGTACTGCTGGTATAGTGTTTCCAGGGGTAGCTGACCGGTGAACGCCACGTATTCCGACAGGTCACGCTCGCGAACCATCGTCTGAATATCACTGAAATAGGCCCTGTCGTCAATAGCACCGGCAAAGACGAACCGGCACTCGGGGTATGCCTTCACCACATCAGGTATGCATTGCACGACCGCCACCTGGTTCTTCCGGGGATTGATTACGGCGGGATATAGTACCGTCCGGTGTCCATTCTCCTGGCGCGGGTGATGTTCTATGAAATCGTCAATCGCAGCCAGGTCGATTCCGGCGAAGACCTGCTCTATCCGTTCCGGTGATATCCGGAATCTCCGGCCCAGCTCTCTGCCCACAGCTTCGGTCTGGGCCAGCACCCGGTCGACTCTCCTCAGCACCCATCCCTCAATCAGCGTGTACCGTAGCCAGTTGGTGAGACTGGGGGGAGCCAGCAGGTAGGGGTTGTGTGCCGTATAGACTACCGGTACCTTCCAGCGGAACAGCCTTCGAGCAAGCAGTACTGTTGCGCTGGGGAACTGGCTGTGGGCGTGAATGATGTCAATCCCGCCTTCCTTCATCAGGCGACGCAGCGCGGGGAGCAGTCGCAGGGAAAACCAGATAATCTTCAGGAAGTAGCTGAACAGATTGGACCCACGTAGCGGCAATGACCCGACTTCGTGGAAGCTGGTACCGGTATCACCGCGGGTTCTCAGGGCTAGCTTTATGTCAACAATAGCCACGTCGGCACCGGCACTAACGAGATGCCGGGTCAGTTCGTAGATTGTGCCCTCTACCGACCGGTCGGCATTCGATGATACCGGCAGGAAGCCTGTTCCCAGATGGACTACTCTCAATTCCTCTGCCTTACCGGTACGTCGGTACAACTTCCGATTTCCCTGTTTTATCCTTATGGTTCTGAAAAAGGAGCGCAGTGTGAACCAGACACTTGAGCTTCATGTTGACTCTTTCACCGATCCTGCCCAGCTTGGTCCTGACCGTTCTCAGCACCCAGTGTTGCAGGGGCGCATCGGCGGGAACAAAAGTATTAGCCTCACGGATGAAGCTACGCAACTCACCGTAGTAGCCAAAACCGTGTTTGCCGAAGAACTTCACCCAGAATCTCTTGCTGTGGACGTTGATATGCATGGGGTTTGACTGAATCCCGAGGGTTCTCCATAGTTTTGTTTCGAAGGGGAGAGCCGGCGTCGTGACAAAAACAAAGCCATCATCTCTGACAACTCTCCCGAGTTCACTGAGCAGGAGTGATGGCTGTCTCAGGTGTTCCAGGACTTCCAGGGCGGTGGCCCCGTCGAAGCTGTCGTCATCGAATGGGAGACGTTCGCAGTCCACGTCCACAACATGCAAGTGACGGGCTATCTTCGCATCTCTCGGATGGTTGATTGCATAGTCAGATATATCAACACCGGAAGCTTCGACACCATGTTTACGCCACACCGAGACCAGTTCGCCCCCGGCGCAGCCAACGTCGAGAACCCTGCGGGGTTGAAATCGCTCATGAAGCATTGTGCGGACAAGCTCCGCAATCTGGAGGATGAATCTTTCAGTACCAGATGACTGCTCTTCTGCACCTTCACGCGTCTTGTAGTATGATTTAAGGACGAGGTCTTTTCCCCGCCAGGCCTTCAGGTAGCTACCGCCGCGATGACGCCCAGGCTGTACGCGGAACCCTTTACCTTCCAGGATTTTCACCAGCCTCTCGGGTTCGACCCGTTCGTGGGATTCCGCCTGGTCCAGTCCACGGATATTCCGAAGGTGTACTTTCCGCCCCCACAGAGCATACTGGAAGAGACGCCTCAGGTGTTTCGGGTGCAGTACCAGCCAGGGCACCCAGCCGAGAAGGTCGGATACCGTGAACGGGTAATCACCCAGCGTTCTGCTGTCGTGGGGCAGGAAGTGGTCATGGTCGAAGTAGAGCACGCACTGTTCGGCGGCTACGCGGCCCACTTCCTCCATCGTACCGGCGGGGTCGGGCAGATGGTGAAATACCGAATATGCTGTTACTGCCCCGAAGCACCCGTCCCTGAATGGCAGCCGCGTAATATCGCAGCGTACCCTGTATTCGGCCCGGTTCTCTCTCAGCATATCCAGGGACAGGTCGCAAGCAATTGGCTTGAGGCCGACTGTCTTCAGGTGGTCGGAAACGTTTCCCGTTCCGCTGGCCAGGTCCAGGACCGGCAGCGATGGTCCGGCTTCCATAGCCAGTTTCCTGACCTGGTGCTTTAATCGCTTCTGCTCAAAGACATTGAAGTCCTCCGGGTGCGTAGCGTTGTAGAAATACGCTTCCGTCTCGTGCAGCCTGATATTCTGTTCAAGCACAACCTGGTGGTCCACTGTCTGCCTTTCCGCGATCTTCTTCAATTCGCTATTAACCCCTTCCTGTAAGCCGGACTGCGCTGTTGCTCTATTCCGACCACTGATTGGTGGCGCCATCGGAGTAGCGATGGCGTGACTGCCACTGCCACAATGGCCTGGGGAATGAGCCAGCTTATCCCCGCTCCGATGATGCCCACCCGGGGCAGAAGCAGGTAGCTAAGTACCATTGTTACCACGGCGATGAACGCACTCAGACCAATGACACCCCGCATTCTCTTCTGCACTCTTTTCACTGTGAAGTAGGTGTGGTTGAGACCGACCGGAATGGCGGAGACGGCCAGGACCCAGAGGAGGGTGGTGGCGTTCTCCGCGTAAGCGCTGCCGAAGAGGGCCAGCACTCTTTCACCTGCCAGGAAAACGATGGCTATCACCGGGACCAGAACCAGGAGTAGCCTGAGGCTTCTGTCGATGTTGTGGCCTAACTGTTCCTCGCTGTGTGAGCCCTCAGCGAACAGTGAGAAGGAGACAGTCACCGGAATACTCACCAGCAGGTAGCCCAGCGCCCAGCCGATATAGAAGTAGGCGTTCGCCTCCGCGCCGAGAAGGTTCACCACCATCAAGGGGAGACACAGAATGGGAATTGCCCAGAAGATGTTGGCGCCGTAGTTGGCAAAGGAGAAGTGCATCATGTTGCCTATTGACTTCCTGTCTATTTTCGGTGCGGGGCGGTAGCCCGGCTGGACACGAGGGATGAGGAACGGTATGCTCACGATTACCGCCAGGCCCAGTCCGATTCCCCAGGACGCAAAGATACCGAAAACGTTGAAGAGGGGTGCCAGGGCAACCAGGGGGATGAACCTCAGGAGGTTGAAGACCAGTCCCTGGGTAAGCGCAAATCCTGCCCTGCGTCCGGCGATAAATGTCCGCTCGGCGAAAACCCTGTAGACGGCAGCCAGGGCAAAAATGACAAAGCTGATGAAAAACACAGGGTTCTGCTGGATTCGAAGCAGGGCGGGCGACCAGAGCTTGAGTCCCGCCAGGAAGATTACGGCCAGGGCTACTGATACCAGACCGCTGAGGGTAAAACAGGAGTTAAGGATATTTTTTGCTTTGTCACCTGAGCCGGGCAGGAACCTTATCAGGCCGTAGTCCATACCCAGGGTGGACAGCAGGGCCAGCAAACCTATTGCCGAGATTGCTGCCGCGGCCAGCCCCACGCCCTCCGCCGGATAGAGTCGGGCGGCCACTGCCCAGAAGACGAAGCCTGCCAGGCTATTGACCCCGGAGGCCAGCATCAGATAGCCCGCGTTTCGGTAAAGCGAAACGCGTAGAAGTTCCCTTATCCACTTTATTGGGACCGTCATACACGAATCCTTCTGGCCCTCTTGCTGATATCGGCCATTATTGTGTTTCCTGATCTGTCGCCTCGGGCATCCTGGCCTGCCTTGTGTAGAGAGTGAAGTCGGGATTGACGTAGACCAGGCCATGGTTTGGGTTGCTGGACAACGACTGTCGGTGCTCATCGAGAAGCCGTTGGTTGTTCAGGACGGCATCGTACCACGGGCCGTCCTGGTGTGTAAACCAGATATAACGTGGCGAGTAGTTATCGACCTGCTCCATCAATTCAAGTCTCTCGTGCGTGTATCTACGACTCATGGGGAAGGCGGACAGTTCACCAAGGTCCAGGCTGGTTGTTTCCCGGAAGAAGTGCACCCCGGCAACCTGACCGGGCGGGACGTACTCCTGCGCCTGGTTCCCGTAGAGCGATATGACGTGAAGTGGTGCCGCGATTATCAGAAAGATGCAAAGAAGAGTAATCGCCCACTTCTTCCTGGTGTCAAACAGGCTTGCTCCGAAGAAAGCCATTCCCGGCAGGCAGTACAGGTAGATTCGGTTACCCAGCAGCGAATCGTAGTTGCCGGAGAAGATAAACATCGAGAGTGGGGCAACCGATATCGCCAGGAGAGGGATGGCACGAAACAGTCTTGCCTTGGTCCGGCAGGCGAAAATGGCACCGACGAGGCCAATCATGGCAAACATCACGGAAAACCCGAGCTTTAACTTGGCCATGGTGATATGTGATTCGCTGCCGCTGAAGAAAGAGAAGACCTCCCTATCAAAGATGGCGCCGGCATCGACGGAGACAGTGCCGGTCCCGCTGAACGCATTGACCGAGTCCAGTGAGCCGGGCGTGATTATACCCAGCTTGTCCATCATGTAGCCGCTGCCCATGAAGTCCCACCCCAGCAGGAGGAGGAAGCAGACTACCGTAGCGGATACGAGTATCCTGTCTCTCTTCGCAAGGCTGAAAAGTCCTATGATGGCAAGTGCGGCGATGGAAGTAGGCAGGTGGGTGATTGTCAGCGCCGCGAAAGTGATGATTGCCAGAGACCACAGAGCGAATTTCTGGGAGGATGTCCGGTTTGCCAGGGGTGTGGTCACCAGAGCCAACAACACCAGAGTCAGGAAGTACGCCAGCGATACCGGAGTCAGGTGGCTATCGCCTACCCAGCGGGCCAGAAAGAAAAGCCAGGCTCCCACCCAGCACAGGTTGCTTCGGCGCTTACCCAGGGTGTTGCGCAGGAATATGTAGAGGAAGGGCAAGCACAGTAGCTGCATGATAAAAGGGATGGCGTCCAGTATTGGTTCGAGGTTAACTGTGCTCACGATACCGAGGACCGCGGTTATAATGAACACGCCCGGCCATTGGAAATAGCTGTCAAGACTGAAGTGGCCTTCCTGGGCTATGTAGTCGGCAATTCCCAAGTTCCGGTAAGCGTGGTCGGCGTATGTCGCCGAGCCGCTGGTTATGATAGGGATAAGCCACAGGGCTGATAGTAGTATCAATAGCTGCAAAGCCATTAGCCCGTTACTGGGTTCGCGGGAGGCCCAGAGGACGCCGGAGGCAGTGGTGAGGACGGCCAGGGCCAGGAAAAAGCTCACCGGCAGACCGTGAATCAGCCCGAAGTAGCCAATCTCAAATCTGGCAGAGACAATGCTGTGCGACCACAGCAGGAGGGCTATGGCCGTTAGCAAAAGAGACACGTGTTGTGGTGTCCACCGTTTCGTTCTGGTCATCTCACCGTTTCAACATACCCATCAGGTAGCCCGCTCCGGTCGCAGCTACACTT
>DATKWT010000179.1 GCA_035529395.1 Dehalococcoidales bacterium
TCGGTCCTTATCAGGACGATGTCCCGTGGCTTGAGGTCATATTCTATCTTCTTCAGGGCTTCCTGGAGGTCGGTCACACCAATTACCTCGCCCGGCTTCTTGTGCCGCATATCGAGGACGACACCATCGCCGTAGGCCAGCTCCAGGGGCATCTCGTCAATTGTCTTTGAGGGTTTCCCCTCGCTGGTCGGGTGGTAGTGCCAGGGGGCATCGATGTGAGTCCCGGTGTGCACGTTCATAGTATAGATGTCGACGGCCCAGCCGAGGCCGTCCGGCAAGTCCTCGGCAGTTATGCCGGGAAAAGCCCGCAGCATCCCCGGTACGCTCTCCCGGTGACCGATGTGCTGAATCTGGGCGCCCATTACGCCCTCCCCCTCCTTAATCTCCAGGCTCAAGTCTACAATCCTGACTTTCTCTACCATTTCGTCACTACCTCTCTAGCACGGTGATGAAAAAGGGGAGTCCAGAGGGGGTGCCCATTCTGATGGGCCTACCCCTTTGGCAGGGGTCTGGGGGTGTCCCCCAGATATAACTCTTTACTCCCTTCCTCGGTAGGAAGGCTCTTCCTGGCCAGGAAGGGGGAGGCGGCCCAGCTGGGCCGCACGGGGATTGGTCGAAAGGGTTTTTCAGCAGCCCTCTCTACGCCGCACTCGTCCGAAAACGCCACACGGCGATGATGCCGAATATCACTGCGAACACCACCAGGGCCAGCATCTCGGGAATCACGTCACCGAAGTCGGCCCCGAATAGCATCAGCTTGTTGAAGCCGGTGTTCGCCCACCCGTGGGGTGTTATCTTGGCCAGGGACTGCATCCACTTGGGGAGGATGAACAGGGGCCACCAGCAGCCCCCCAGTGGCGCCAGTATCAGCGCGGCCAGCGTCCCTATGGAGCCGGCGGCACGCTCCGTTTTGACCAGGGTAGCTAGCATCAGGCCGAAGGCCGCCGACATTATAGTCATCAGGATGGAAAGCAGTACCACGGCCGTCGGGGAGAGTCCCATGTCCATCCTGAAAATAAGTAACCCCACCGTCCAGAATATGACTATCTGGACCAGTCCTTTTACAGCCGTGCCGACAAACATGCCTCCCAGGATAGACTCCCGTCCCACCGAGCTGGCCAGCAGTCGCTCCAGGGTATTGTTCTGTCGCTCCCGTACTATCAGTGAGGCCGACTGCGCCGCGGCAAAGAAAACGAACATCACCAGGTAGCCGGGGATAACGTAGTTGCTGGGCTGTTCCGCCTGCACTTCGCCCACTTTTTCCGTCTCGTACTGTATCAGGGATGGTACGGTTGAAGTGCCATCCTGGGCGGAAACCGGTCCCATGATGACCTGACCGATATCCGGTATCTCCCCGGTGGCCAGTCCCTGCTCCACCAGCAGCGCCACGGTGGTGTTTGTGACTACCTGCTGTGCGCCGACCCGGGAAGCAATCGAATTCGCCAGCCCGTAGAGGGCCATCCGGGTGTTGGTGGCCTCGGCATCCGCCACCACCTCAAGCCGGGCCCCGTAGCCCATCATTATCCCTTCGGTGAAGTCCTCCGGAAAGACCAGGAAGCCTCCCAGTTCCCCGTCCTCAACCTGGCGGCGGGCTTCATCGTAGTCCTTGAGCCAGACAATCTCCGGCTCACCCGGTTGGAGCTGTGAGGGGTCTTTAGTCTCTATGGCAGCGATTATCTGATGGCTCATACCGCCGGCACCCTCGCGGGTGACCAGGTGAAAGGCCAGCCTTACATCCTGGCCACCGACACCGCTGAACATGAATTGGAACACGGCCACGAAGAGGAAGGGAAAGAGTATGAAGGCCAGCAGGGCCAGCCGGTCGCGGCTGAAGCGCTTCAGGTCCTTGAGGGCAATAAAGGCTATCTGCCTTAGCTGTCCCATTCCGTCCTACCTGCCTCCGGGCATGACCTTGAAGAGTACCCGGCTGATGGTCAGCCCCACCACGGCAACTCCCGCCAGCACTCCCAGTTCCATCCCGACATCGGTCAGGGAGCCCCCCTGGGCTATTATCGTCTCAAAAGCATCGTTGGCATAGGTGTTGAGGGACACCCGGCTGATGGTATACAGTACCGAACCTTCGGAGATTTCGAAGAAGGTGCCGCCCAGCATGACCATGCTCATAGTGAAGAAAACGGCAATCCACGTCGCCTGGTCCTCGGTGCGGGCAATCGAAGCAATGATAAGCCCCAGGGCACTGGCCGCCGCCGCGAAAACGAGGGCAATAACCAGACACTCGACGAAAGCAAGGGGCGTGAACAGTTGAAGGACGATGTAGCTCAGTCCCAGCAGGACTAGTGTCTGGAGGAAACCTCGCGAGATGCCAGCCAGAAACTTGCCGAAGAATAGCTGCCCCACGCTCAGCCTGGTGGTCAGCAATCTCTCCAGGGTGCCAAGTCGGCGTTCCTGCACTATCGCCTGAGCGCCCAGGGTGATGGCAAAGAGAACGAACATGGTTAGGACGCCGGGCAGGAACTGGTTGACCAGGTCGGGGTTGCTGCCCATCGTTTCCTCGGTGACTCCCACCATGGGATGCTCCTGCTCCCGCTCCAGGAACTTCTGCGCGGTGATTTCGATGCGGCCCCGGGGGATTCCCTTGCCGGCCAGGGAGTTACTCGTCTGACTGAGCACCGTAAACTCCTGGTTCATCCGCTCCGCCAGGCCCCGTACCAGGCTGGCTACTATCTGGCCTTCCTGGCCGCCGTTGCCCCTCTGCCTGAATAGTAACTGCGTCTGCTCCCCCGAGGCGAGCTTCCCGGAAAAGTCCTCCGGTATGTAGATGACCATCAACAGGTCGGACCTCTCCAGCTTGCCGTCAGCCTCTTCTCGGGAAAGAAGCTCCAGGTCTACACTGTCCATCTCTTCCAGTTGCTCCAGCAGACGGACGGAGTAGCTGCCCCCGGGGTCCTGATTGACTATGTGAGCGGTGCCGTGGAACTCCATCTCCCCACCGAATGCACCGTACATCAGGGCAAAGGTAACCACCGGCAGGAGCAGGCTGAAAGCAAGGTCACCCTTATCCTGGAGGTAGATGCGGATTTCGTGTATCGCTACCAGTATTGCCTTAAACATGTCCTAACCCAATGTGGCTGTTCTTATCATATGAGCCTGGTTTAACCGGCCTGGTCAATTGGTACAGTAGATTGACCTAGTCCCGGAGGCTGCGTCCGGTCAGCTTCAGGAAAACGTCCTCAAGCGTTACCTTGTCCGGCTCCCCGATTTGACTCCTGAGCTCATAAGGGGTGTCCAGGGCGATTATCCGGCCCCCGTCCATGATGGCCACCCGGTCACAGAGACGGTCGGCCTCCTCCATGTAGTGCGTGGTATAGAGAATCGTCATCCCGCCGTCGCGGAGACCTTCGATTGTCTCGTAGATATTGTTCCGTGACTGCGGGTCGACGCCCACCGTGGGCTCATCCAGAAAGAGCAGTTCCGGGTGGCCCATCAGGCCTACCGCCAGGTTGACCCGCCGCTTCATACCACCGGAGAACTTGTCCACCTTACCCTTCGCCCTTTCGGAAAGACCCATCAGCTCCAGACGGGCCATCGCCTGGTCATGGGCTTCCTTGCCGCTCATCCCGGCCATGCGGCCGAAAAAGACGAGGTTGTCAAGCGCACTGAGGTCCTCGTACAGCGCCAGCTCCTGGGGGCAAACTCCGATTTGACTGCGGACGGCATCGGCTTCGCGTCTCACCGAATGACCGCCGATGGTGACATCGCCGCGGTCAGGCTCAAGCACTGTCGACATCATCCGTATCGCAGTCGTCTTCCCGGCACCGTTGGGTCCGAGCAGGCCGAAGATTTCACCACGGTAGATGGCGAAGGAGACGCCATCGACAGCTTTCTGTTCATTAAAACTCTTGTGAAGTTCCTGTGCTACCAGGTACTCTTCAGGCATGGCCTCACCTCCCTGAGGTGTCCGTCGGGACCGGACGTTAACGGCGTTAGCGGATATTATATACGGTAGGTTATGATATAGCAACGGGTGGAGAGCCCCGTCATTGCGAAGTGACTATACGAAGTCGTGCTGACGGAGCAGCCATCAGACCTTGACGACCACTGTAACGTAGGATAGCATAGGTGAATAAAGCCCTATTATAGAGGTGATTCGGCGGGCATGGACAACAATGCCATAATCCACACCAGCGGCCTCACCAAGTACTACGGCAAACAAAGGGGCATGGTCGACATCAGCCTTGATGTCCGGCGAGGCGAAGTTTTCGGCTACCTGGGTCCCAATGGCGCCGGCAAAACGACCACAATCCGCACACTGCTTAATCTCATCCGGCCTACCCGCGGTATAGCGACAATATTTGGGATGGACATACAGCGAAAGGGGTTGGAGGTTCGACGGCACACCGGCTATCTGCCCGGAGAACTGAAGCTATACGATAACCTGACCGGGGCTGAGATGCTGCGTTACCTCGGGCACCTGAGCGGTGGCGTCGATTGGGCACGCGTGGAAAATCTGGCCACCCGACTCGACTGCGACCTTCTACCCCCAATTCGCTCGCTATCACATGGGAACCGGCAGAAGATAGGTCTTATCCAGGTTTTCATGAACACACCCGACCTGCTTATCCTCGATGAACCGACTATCGGCCTCGACCCGCTGATGCAGCAAGAGTTTTACCGCCTTGTCAGCGAAACCAAAGCCCGGGGCCGTACAGTATTCCTGTCCTCTCACATCATGCCGGAGGTAGAGCGTATATGCGACCGTGTGGCCATTATCCGTGAGGGACGCCTGGTAACGGTGGAAGACATAGACAACCTGAAGGCTCGTTCAATACGGCGCCTGGAAATACACTTTGCCGGACCGGTCTCCCAGGAAAAGTTCACTGAAATCTCCGGTGTGAAGGATGTCAGTGTGCACGACTCTGTCCTTACCTGTACCGTAGTCGGTGAGCTTGATGCGTTGGTCAAGGCAGCCTCTCAGGCCAGGGTGGTCAATATCATCAGTCACGAACCCAGTCTGGAAGAGATTTTCCTGGACTACTACAACGAGGAAGAAAGCATTGCTGAGTAGCATATTCCTGAAGACTCTGCGCGACCGGCGCCGCTCCCTGTTGTTCTGGGGGGTTTGTTTCGTGCTTATCGCCGTAATGGTGGTGTCGTTATACCCTTTGATAGAGAGTTTCAGCGCCATCCAGGAATATATGGAGTTATTCCCGGAAGAGTTCCTGGCTCTTTTTACCGGAGGCATGAATGACTTTACTTCTCCGGAAGGCTATCTCCACAGCGAGCTTTTTTTTCTGATATTCCCTCTGCTTATCCTGGTTTTCGCCATCGGTTTCGGGAGCAACGCTGTAGCCGGGGAGGAGGAACAGGGTACGCTTGACCTGCTCCTCTCCAATCCGATACCACGCTGGAGACTGGTACTGGAGAAGTTCGTCGCTATGGTATTTAGTATAATGCTACTGACTTTACTCTTCTGGGGAACATTGGCAATCAGCGGTCATGTAGTTGATATGGGTCTCAGTCTCGCCAGATTGGCTGCGGTCTGTTTCAGTGCCGCGCTGCTCGGGGTTACCTTCGGCGCAGTAGCTCTGGCTGTTGGTTGTGCCCGTGGACGTCGTGGCCTCAGTATGAGCACAGCCGGAGCACTCGTCGGGTACAGCTATCTTCTTAACACCATGGCACCTTTGATTGACTGGCTCGAACCGTTTCAGATACTTTCACCTTTCTACTACTACATCGGTGCGGACCCGCTCACCAATGGGCTAAACGGCACCCATGTAGCGGTACTGGTTGGACTAACCACGGTCTTTGTAGCTGTGGCCATAGCATCATTCTGGAAACGAGACCTTGCCGTATAAACACCTTACCCATACTATAGTATTAACAGGGAAGAGGAGGCAATAAACATGGAAGTACTGGCTTCGGGTACCGCGAATTTCCGTATGCCCGACCCCGATGGGCACCGCGAGTACCTGCGTGAGCACCGCGCTCGGGGACTGGTGGACAGGCGGATGACCGAACAGGAGGCGGTGAGTAACCTGGTCAACGATGGCGACTATCTCTGCTACGACTGCACCCTTATCCAGCGTGGGCCCAGTGCCCTTATCCGGGAGATTATCAGGCAGCAGAAGAAGGACCTCTGGATAGGGGGCAGGTTTACCTACCTTATCGTTAACCTGCTCGTCGCCGGGGGTTGTGTCGGCAAGATAGATGTCGGCTACATCGGCGTGGGTCGCGCCCTGAACCGCGTACTGGATGAAGGTAATATCGAGGTCAACGAGTGGAGTAACTCCGCGATGACGATGCGGCAGCTCGCCGGAGCGATGGGGATACCCTTCATCCCCATCCGGTTTTTCGGCGGTTCTGACTCCTTCGAGCACTCGGGGGCCAAGCTGATAAAGGACCCCTACACCGGCAAAGAGGTGGTCGTTGTCCCGGCACTCAATCCTGACGTCGGGATGGTGCACGTGCACCAGTGCGACATCTACGGCAATGCCCGTATCTTTGGCACCAGTGTCTCCCCGTACGAGACCGCCGCTTCTTCCAGGAAGGTCATAATCTCCACCGAGGAGATTATCGATACCGAGGAAATCAGGAGGGACCCTTCAAAGACGACCATCCCCTACTACCTGGTGGACGCAGTCGTCGAGGCACCCTTCGGGGCGCATCCCGGTGAGGTACCCGGACTCTACGCCAGCGACACCGAGGCGGTTATTGATGCGTTCCGCGCCTCGAGCCAGGCAGACCCGGAGGCGATGAGGGCTTACCTGGAGAAAAACGTTTACAGTGTGGCTTCCCACGAAGAGTACCTGGAGAAGGTGGTGGGGATTTCACGCTTGCTGGAGTTGAAGCGCCGGGCAACCATCAAGGAGGGCTACTACCGATGAATACCAGTGCAACTTCATTCTCTGAGATTGAGGCAATGCTCTGCACCTGCGCCAGCCTTGTTGAGGACGACAAGGTCTACTGGGTTGGCGGCGGGGGCTATCCCCTGCATTCCGTATTCCTGGCACACCGGACCCATGCACCGGCAGTCACGATTATCACCGAGGACGGTGGTATCGGGCCTCAACCGGCCTTACCACTTGACCCGATGATGGCGATGGTAAGCGCAAGGAGTGGCTACAGGGCCCTCTCCTGGACGAGTATGAATACTGTTTGTACACACGCCTCCCTGGGCCTGGTGGACTACGCAATACTGCAGACGCTGCAGGTGGACCCCTACGGGAATATCAACTCATCATTCCTTGGCAAGGACTACTTCCACCCCGAGCGGCGCTACGGCGGCTCCGGCGGTGCCAACGAGATGGCCTCTCTGTGCTGGCGTACTATCCTGATGACCACCCAGGAGAAGAGGAAGTTCGTCAAGCGGGTCGATTTCATCTCCTCGCCGGGCTTCCTGGACGGCTCCCCCAACGCCCGTGAGAAGGCAGGCCTACCCGAAGGCACCGGGCCGTACCGTGTGCTCACGCCCGAAGCGATGTTCGGCTATGACGATGAGACGCACTACCTGAAGCTCTTGGCCACGGTCCAGTGGGTCACGGTCGATGAGGTCCTCGAGAAGATGGACTTCGAGCCGCTCCTCGCCGACGAGATTGGCAAGCTGGAGCTACCCACCGAGGAACAACTGACGGTGCTGCGCACCCTGATTGACCCAAGAGGTCAGACCATCGGCACCGGCAAGTGGATAGAGACATAACCCCAGGCGAGTGGAGCGGTAGTGTCTATTCCTGCTCCAGTCTTCGGCGGACTTCGGCGTAACTGGCCAGGGCCTGCATCGCCCGGGCGCACTGCTCGGGGCTATCGTAGGAAGGTATACCGGCAGCCTTGACGATACTGCTGGCAGCATCGGCGCTGTTATCAGAACCCCATCTCAGGGTTATGACCGGCTTGCCGTATTTCCCGGGGATGGCAGCCAGGATTTCAGCACCCTTGATGTAATCCCGTGCCATCTCACCACTGGTTACACTGCCGTGCAGGTGGGGCGCATTGCAGATGATACCATCGATGTAATCGATTCTGGCAAGCGCGTCGGCCACCTGCACCTCGTCCAGTGGAGTGCGGTTACTCCCGGCGAAGTCTACCGGATTGGAGGGGACCGGAGCGTGAGCCGGCAGTGCCTCTTTGAGTCTGGACTTGGTCTCGTCGTCGAACTCGGGTACCTTCAACCCGATACTCTCACAGGTGTCCGAGGTCACCACACCCTGCCCGCCACTACCGATAATGGCAACCCGGTTCCCGGGGGGTAGCGGCTGGCTTACCAGCGCCTCGGCCATGTCGAACGGTTGCGCCACTTCGGACGCCCGAATTATGCCCACCTGCCGACACATGGCATCGAACACCTCATCGGAGCCGGCCAGTGAGCTTGTGTGTGACATCGTTGCCCGGGCCGCTGCTTCGGTACGACCCGCCTTGTAGATTACGATGGGCTTTTTCTTAATTACTTCACGGGCAATCCTGAAGAACCGCTGCCCGTCCTTGAACCCTTCCATGTAAAGGACTATTGCCCTGGTATGTGTGTCTTCTCCCAGGTACTCAAGGTAGTCCGCGGCTTTCAAATCAGCCTGATTACCGATGCTGATGAATTTACTCAGACCGTAGCCTTTCCGGCTGGCTATCTCGGCAAGCAACCCCCCGAAGGTGCCGCTCTGGGAGACAAAGGCAATCCTCCCGATACGCATCTGACTGCGAAGACAGAGATTGAGATTGACGGCGGAGCTGTATATCCCCATCCCGTTGGGACCAACAAATCTGACACCGCCCTCACGGGCAATCTTCACGACCTCGTCCTCGAGGGCTTTCCCTTCGGCCCCTGTCTCGGCAAATCCGGCGGTGATAACCACGGCACCCCTGATGCCCTTAGCAGCACAGTCTCTCATGGCCTGGGGAACAGCCGCAGCCGGAACAACGATTACGGCCATGTCAACATCGTAAGGAATATCCACGACACTGGGATAGCAGGGCAACCCGGCGATTTCCTTCTCCCTGGGGTTGACCGGGTATATCGCACCGCGGTATCCGGTTGTCAGTGGCGTCATGACCATGCGGCCTCCCCACTTGAAAGGAGTCCGGGAAGCACCGATAACGGCCATTGACCTGGCCTTGAAAATGCAGTCAAGCTGCTCCACGATGTCACCGGGCATGACCTTATACTCCTTCAACCCATACGGGAAACCACTTCATGTGAGTAAGGTTATTATAGCATGCTGGCAGGTGTGAGCGTAACTCCTGCCCGTGCCATGCTGGGCAACACGCCACTGTCCTCAGTGGTACGCCACTGTCCTCAGTGGCACGCCACTGGCTTCAGTGGCGCAGAATCTCTTGCTCAGAGATGCCAGGCTTGAGCTTAGTCGAGTGTATAATGAACCAGAGGACCTGGTCTATGAACCACAGAAACAGGCTATCCTCTCGCCGGAATGCTTCACTGGCGCATCTCCCACCGCCTAGCAGGCTGCTGAAAAAGGGGAGTTCAGAGGGCACCGCCTCTTCTGAGAGGCGCCCCCTCTGACAGGGGCTTGGGGGTGTCCCCCAGATACAATCCCTTCCCCCTTCCGCAGAAGGCTCCTTCCTGGCCAGGAAAGGGAAGGCGGCCCAGATAGGCCGCACGGGGATTGGTCGAAAGGGTTTTTCAGCACCCTGCTATATCAGACCGGCCTCCATGTCCTGTTTCATCAGCCGGATTAACTCCGTATTCAGTCGATGGTGCAACTTTTTAGCGCTGTCACCGGGCCAGTCATAGAAGCCCTTGCCCGTCTTCATACCATATTCGCCCCGCTCGACATGCTCGGCGATGGGCTTCCACAGGTCTGTGCCCCGCCCCCTGGCTGCCGTGGCACTGAAGTCCAGCCCGATGAGGTCCATCCGCTTGAAGTAACCGGTGTATGCCATACGCCGGCCAAAACCGAATGATATCACGTCGTCTATCAGTTCCGGGTAGGATATCCCCTGATCTATCAGCGAGGCTATCTCCCGCGCGATGGCCCCCTGGATACGGTTACCGACAAGTGCCGGAATCTCGACATCGATGAGTGCCACCCTCTTACGCAACCCGCGCAGCAGGCTGGCCGTCTTCTCGACCACGCCCGGCTCGGTCTTCTCACCGCCACAGACCTCCACCATCGGTACGAAGTGCGGCGGCTGGAAGTAGTGCGTCGCCACAACCCGCTCCGGGTGCTTCGTGGCCGAGGCAATATCACTAACCCGCAGGGCGGAGGTATTGGTAGCCAGGATGACCGGCGGCGGGCAGAGCTCATCGAGCCTGGCAAAGACCTCCTTCTTCAGGTCCAGCACCTCGGAGACCGCTTCGTGGACGAAATCGGCGCCATTCACCGCTTCCGCCATATCTATCGTAGGGTGCAGTCGGCCGTAGGCGGCATCCGCCTCCTCACGCGTAATCAACTCGGTCTCTGCCATCAGGTCGAGGGTTTCCCTGGCATTCTGCATGGCAACCCGACTGCTCTCCTCCCTGGTGTTATAGATGCTCACCGGATAGCCGAACCGGGCAAACTCAACGGCTACGCCGAAGCCCATCATCCCGGCGCCGATAACGGCAATACGCTCGATTCCTGGCTCATTCATGTCATCCTCCTCTGGTACTGGCGGGTTCTACTTTCTCCCTACTATAGTCAGAGGGGTGACAGGTGTCAACAGGAACCGCCCGGAGAACTCATTGCCGGGAAGTGTCTTTGCCATCATGCTGGAGGGGTGATAGAATACGGCTCTACTACCGAACAGGGAGGACTTTGATGGCAATAAAGATAGTAGACCTGAGCGTACCCATGGAGCCCAATCCGTCACAGCCGGTTGAGGTGACCCACCACCCGCACGCAGAAGGTGCGCCGGCCATGATGCGCATCTTCGACTGCAAAGAAAGTGACCTGCCGCGGGGGCTGGGCTGGGCCACGGATACCCTGACACTCGGCACCCACTCCGGCACCCACGTGGATGCCCCATGGCACTACACCCCCACATCCGAGGGCAGGAAGGCGAGGACGATAGATGAAATACCCCTGGAGTGGTTCTACGGTGACGGCGTGGTGCTCGACATGCGTCACAAGCCCAGGGGCAGTGCGGTCACCATTGACGACTTCAAGGCAGCATTGGAGAAGCTCGACTATACGCTGAAACCGGAGGATATCGTCCTTGTACAGACTGGCACGGACAAGTACTGGGGCAAACCGGAGTACATCGATGAAGGTTGCGGCATGACCCGGGAGTCCACGCTGTGGCTGATTGAGCAGGGCGTACGCGTGATGGGGACCGACGCCTGGGGCTGGGACCGACCCTTCTGGGCAATAAGAGAGGAGTTCCGGAAAACCGGCGACAGCAGTATTCTCTGGGGCGGTCATTACGCCGGCATTAAGAAGGAGTACTGCCACATTGAGAAACTGGCCAACCTGGACAAGCTACCCCGGCCCTTCGGATTCAAGGTAGCCTGCTTCCCGATAGACATAATCGGCGGCAGCGCCGGCTGGGCGAGAGTCGTTGCTATCTTTGAGGAATAGCGTTCATCGTGAAGGCAACCCGATGTAGATATGAATCTCGAAGAACTGTACGAAAAGGGTGCCCCCGTAATATCCGAACTCCAGGAAGTTCTCAGTAGTTGGCTTCTTCCGGAAGGCGGCCCGCTGCTCGACCGGATAGAGCAGTACCGCTGGGGCCGGACTGGGTTCGGGACGCTCACGCGGAGTTCGCCGGAGAAATGCGCCGCATGCGCGAGGGCAGATGGGGGAACGGGCGTATCGTGGCCACAAAGAACCGTGCTGACCCTACAGGCACCGGCAGTGTAGGCCCTCCGCACCTATGTCATTGCGAGGAGCGTACCGACGCGGCGTCGGCCTTAGCGACGAAGCAATCTCTCGGACACCCGCTCATGAACAGACAATATTACGTCTATCTGATGACAAACGCACGGAACTCCGTGATATACACGGGTGTCACCAACGACCTCAACAGAAGGGTCTACGAGCACAAGTCAGGTCTAGCAGGAGGCTTCACGGTCAGGTACAACGTCACCAAGCTTGTATACTACGGGGTGTTTCAGAATATAGAGGCTGCCATCCTGAGAGAGAAGCAGATCAAGGCCGGTTCGAGAGAGAGAAAGGTCCGGCTGGTCGATAGCACCAACGAACGATGGCGTGACCTGTATGGTGAATTGTAGGAGATTGCCGCGCCAATGCCCTCGCTCTGACTCGGACAATGGCTCGCAATGACACCACCCCCACTGTCATTCCCAGGGGTGTTGGCGACAAAGCAATCTCAAGACAGGACATCACGTGAAGGGATGATTATGTCAAAAGCCAGGGTCCTGCTGAGCCCTTTCGACCGCCGGGACATACCCCCCTTCATGAAGCTTTCCCATGACCCGGAGCTGGTCAGCACGATGGGCTGGCGGCCGTTCGGCCCGGATGAAGAGGAAAGATTCGTCGCCACCATGAACGTACTCTCCGTTCCCTACGCCGGAAGCGGTCCGCCGATTGCGTTCGGCATCCACGCCGCCGGAGTCAACCGGACCATCGGCTACGTGTGCCTCAAGGGCATCGATGACGCGAGGGCTAGCACCGAACTCGGCATCGCCATCATGGAGAAGGAGTACCGCAGCCTCGGCTACGGCACAGAAGCACTCCGCCTTGCCATCAGGTACGCCTTCGAGGAACTGGGGTTGGACCTCGTTGCGCTCACGGTCTACCCTGACAACACGCGGGCTATCAGGGCCTACGAGAAGACGGGCCTCGGGAGAACCCGCATTCTCGAAAAGGCGTGGCTGCAACCCGATGGCGACTACGTGGACATTCTGCTGATGGAGTTGAGAAAACCGCCGTATACACCTTGACATACCGCCATACAGCGTTCAAAATGGCGGCACAATGCCTGTATCCAGCGTTCAGACTCAAAGGGGGAATAGCAGACCATGAGTAATCCTAATGGACCATATCCCGGAAGACAACTGTTTCTCGGACTGACAGCTGGCGGAGAGCCGGCCTTCGCCTATCTCGTCACCGGCCGCAACCCGCAGAGCAGAGAGCGAAGGGCTGTCCGCGTGGGGGACGGAATAAGAATCGGGCCGCTTGGCCATACTGAATACGACCCGCTGCGACACTACACCGCCGTGCAATTCGACGCTCCTTCCGGTATCGTCGTTGTGAGTAATGGGATTCAGACCGAGGCCATATTCGAGACCTACAGGCTCCTGTTCAACACGGATTCCGCACCCGCCCGGGGCTATATGAAGAAGATACTGGACGGTGCCGGTGCCGAACCGGACAGTTACCAGACACCCAGGATTGCCGGGACCATTACATATCGCCGTAGTGCCGCGGAGCCGGTATTCATCACAGGAATAATAACCGGAGGCCCGTCAGCCAGTACATATCGAATCAAACCGGAACCGGGGGGCCTGGCAGGGATCTCAACGTACCGGGGCGACATGGAGTCTCCCCGGGCCTTTGACTCTGATTCTGAATTGCCCCGGCTGCAGTGCACCGGGAAGACCGCCGAAGACCTGGCGGAATACCTGTTCGAGATATCGGCGGCTACCTACCAGGGACAGGACATAAGGGTATGCTCTATCGGTGGCATATGCGCTCGCGACGGCACCTGGAGTCTTTACATAAAGAACCAGCACCAGGAATAGTAGTCGCCTGCCTCCGAACGAGGGTATCAGGACTGAAAGGAGTGACCCATGGTCAAACTGGTCTATTGCTTACGTCGCCTGCCCCACCTCTCGCGGGAGGAGTTCCAGACCTACTGGCGCGAAAACCACGGCCCCCTTGTGCGCCGCACCTCCGGACCGGTCAACGTCCACCGCTACGTCCAGATTCACACCATCGACTTCCAGCGACCAGCCGGCGCCCGACAGGCAATCGAGCGGCCGGAACCTTTCGACGGTGTTGCCGAACTGTGGTATCACAGCATCGGGGACCTTATTCCGGAAGACCCCTCTCCGGAGCACCGCCAGTCGATAGCCGCCCACGTTGAGGATGAGCAGAGGTTCATTGACCTCCCCAGGTCTCCCCTCTGGTTCGCCGAGGAGCACCCCTTCATCGAAGAGATACCGGAAGCACCGGCTACCGACGGGCAGCCCGACTCCCGGGTCAAGCTGGTCTACTGCCTGCGCCGGCTGCCCCACCTCTCACGGGAAGAGTTCCAGACCTACTGGCGCGAAAACCACGGCTCTCTGGTACAGAAACAGAGGGAACCCCTGGGCATCCGCCGCTATGTCCAGGTGCACACCAGATACGACGAGGTCAACGAAGCCCTGCAAGCCGGACAGGACCGCCCGGAAGCCTTCGACGGCGTCGCCGAACTCTGGTGGAACAGTGTTGAGGACTATGCACCTGAGAATCCCGGTCCGGAACGCCAGGAAGCTGGTCGGGCCCTGTTCGAGGACGAGCAGAAATTCATCGACCTCTCCCGTTCACCAGTCTGGCTGGGCAGGGAGTACGTCTTCATCGACAACCGGTAGTGTGCTGACGTGAAAATCGAGCGCTTCCCGAACAACCCGATTATCAGGCCCGACATGAAGGCCCGTATCGGGAGTAACATCAACGGGCCGTCGCTCATTCGCACCCCGGAATGGTTGCCCAACCGGCTGGGCAGGTACTATCTCTATTTCGCTCACCACCAGGGCAAATTTATCCGCCTGGCCTATGCCGACCGACTGGAAGGACCCTGGGAGATATACGAGCCAGGGACATTGCACGTGAAAGACTCGTTCTGCATCAACCACGTGGCCTCACCTGACGTGCACGCGGATGATGAAGCACGCCGGATTAGGATGTACTACCACGGACAGACGGAGTCAGGCAGGCAGGAAACACACGTGGCGCTATCTGCTGACGGAATTAGCTTCCGCCCCTCTCCTGAGAGATTGGGCCTTCCATACTTCAGGGTCTTCCGTTGGAACGGCTACCACTACGCCCTGGGTATGCCGGGAAGACTCTACCGGTCAAAGGACGGCCTGACCGACTTTGAAGGCGGGCCGGTCCTCTTCAGCCCCAACATGCGCCACAGTGCCCTCAAGCTGGACGGGACCACCCTCAAGGTATTCTACTCGGACGTAGGCGACGCCCCGGAGCGAATCCTGTTGTCCACCATTGATTTGACGCCGGACTGGACAAACTGGCGGGAGTCAGAACCGGCTACCGTTCTTGAACCGGAGCTTGAGTACGAAGGGGCGGACTTGCCGATTGAACCCTCGGTGCGGGGTTGGGCACCGGAGAGGGTAAGGCAGTTGCACGACCCGGCTATCTTTCGGGATAACGGCGAGACCTATCTGCTGTACTCGGTGGCCGGCGAGTACGGGCTTGCCATTGCCCGGCTTGTGGAGTAGGATAGCTGCACCTCGCAAAGGAGGCCTGCCATGTCCGATGATATCGTAGTCAAAGAGGCAAAGAATTGAGGGGCATCTTGCTTGCGGGAGGAGGCAGGTAGTGGAAACAGCGCGCTTGTTGAAAAGAAGGCCCTGGGGAATAGCAGGCGCAGTGCTGCTGCTTGCGGTGATAGCGATTGCTGCTCTGTCTCCCGTCATAACACCCTACCAGTACAACCGGATCGACATAAGAAGCAGACTGGAACCGCCCGGCGCTGGCCATATCCTGGGCACCGACGACCTCGGCCGTGATGTGTTCAGCCGGTTACTGTACGGCACCCGCCCCTATGTGCAGGGCGGCCTGGTGGCAACCGGGATGGCCACGGTCCTCGGGCTCCTTCTCGGATTCCTCTCCGCCGGCTTTGGAGGAAGGACCGACTCCATTCTCCGGAGAGCAGTGCTTGTCCCGGCGCTTCTGGCAGGAGTGGCAATCCTGGTGACCCTCGTGGAGTGGGCAATTCCATCCAGCTTCGTCTCGTTTTTTGGCTTCCTGATGACTTCTGCTTCCGTGGTGGGCCCACCCGTGTCCGTTACGGTGGTCGTCCCGGCACTGCTGTCCCTTATCCTCCTGCCGTCGGTCTACGACCTGGCCCGTAATGCTTACCTGTCGGCAGGAATTGTTCGGCGCTTGCCGGATGTGCAACCTGTCCGGCAGGACCCCACCTTCAGTCTTCGAGCGCTCGGGCACAGCCTAAGACCCCTTGCGCCTTTGACAGTCGTGAATCTGGGTGTGGCAGTGGGAATGGCTGTACTGGTTGTCGCTCCTTTGAGCTATTACGGGCTCGGTGTTCCCCCGCCATTCCCGTGCTGGGGTAACATGCTGAGCAGCACCGGACTTCGTGAATTGGACGCGGCTCCATGGATTCTGGTATCCCCCGGCATCGCCATCGGGCTGACAACACTGGGTGCTATCGTGTTCGGGCTGGCACTCCGCGAGGTCTGGTTTCCGCGCTTCTCCCGGCTTTTCCGGTCACCGAAGGTGAGCCACATACCCCCAATAGAGAGGCACTGCTCATGAGGAGAGGGGAGAAGATGTTTATGATAAGGGCGACGAAAAAGGGGAGCCCGGAGGGGCGAAAGGGTTTCTGAGCAGCCAGCTACGGCAGCCCGCGGGGTTCCATCGGCGGGCAGTAGTACACCGCCGGGCCGGTACCGGCATCGGGCAGCAGCACGCAGGTATTCCCGGTGGCCACCAGCTTTGATACCTCGCTCTCCGGATCCGCCAGGTCACCGAAGTACATCGCTTCAGTCTCACAGCAGAGCACACAGAACGGTTCCAGTCCCTGGTCTATGCGATGGGAACACAGTGTGCACTTGCTCACCAGGTTCGTTTCAGCGTCGAAGTGCAGCACCTCATAGGGGCAGGCTGAGAGGCAGAGCTGGCAACCATCACACCTGTCCCTGTCCACCAGGACAATACCATCATCGCGCCGGTATATCGCACCGAGTGGACAGGCATCGATGCAGGGCGGCTCGGCGCAATGCATGCAGGGCGTAGGCTGGTAGTACATGCTGAGATTGGGATACCGACCACCAGCGGTATCCATGCCGTCGCCACCAACGGTGATGACTTTTATCCAGGAACCCTGCTCGATGCCATTCTCCAGCTTACAGGCCATCGTGCATGTATGGCACCCGATGCAGCGCTCCAGGTCAATTACCAGACCATATCTCCCGGACACTTCTCTCCCCTCGAACCTCACGCCTTCTCTACCTGTACCAGGACATCATTGAACGCCATATTCGGTTCATAGATTGCATCCTGGGCAGGATTTATCGCATCGTGGCTCAGAGTATTATGTCCCCCCTCGCCGAATTGGTCAAACCACCACCCCTGGGGGATGTTCACCACTCCGGGCTGGATACCCTCGTTGATTTTGGCCTCCAGCTTTATCCTTCCGCGGTCGTTATAGACCACCACGGCGTCGCCCTCTGTGATACCGCGGCTGGCGGCGTCCTGCGGACTGATATCCATGACGGGTCTCGGATTTATCTCAAGCAGCCAGGGTATATTGGCAAAGCTGGAGTGATGTCTGAACCGGCTGTGCACCTGAACAAAGACCAGGGGGTACTTCTCCGCTTTCTCGGAGCGGCCGCTCTCCAGAGGTTCCTTGTACAGCGGCAGCTCCTCGCCGAGTGGCTTGAGCCTCTCTACGTAGAACTCCACCTTCCCGGAGGCTGTGCGGAACTGCCCTTGCGTGAGCTGCGTTCCCGGGAGTACCGGCACCGGGTTTATCCTGGCCGGACCTTCCCTGAGCCCGGCGACATCGATTCCCTCGACCGACGGATGCCCCGAATCAAGCAGAAGGTCGACAAATCCCTCCTCGGTCTTGTCGAAGTACTCCCCGAAGCCCAGCCGTTTCGCCAGGTCGCTGAGAATGGTGATGTCAGACCTGGACTCATAGAGAGGCTCGATTACCTTCTGCTGGAGCTGGAGATAGGGGGCAGGGCCACCCACCATGTCAGAGAACTCCAGGAAGGTACAGACCGGCAGCACGATATCAGCATATTTGGCGGTATCATTCATGAATAGTGCGGTATCAACGATGAAGTCGAGTCTGGGGAACAGCTCGTTGATGATTTTGTACGAATCGGCGCACTGGTTCACGAAATTCGTGAAGGCAAACCAGAGGGCTTTGAGAGGGTACGGCTTCTCGGTGAGTATCGACGGGTAGGTATTAAGAATACCCATGCGGGAATAGGACCGTTCCGCGTCAGGTTGCAGGAAGGCATCCCAGTTGAGCACCAGCCGACGATGCCCGGCGGCACCGGGCACTATGATATTGCCGGTAATAGCAGCCAGGGTACACACGGCACGGAAGGTGAGGTCGCCGTGATAGTGGCGCCCCAGCCCGTTGTTGGTGTAGATGTTAGCCGGTTTGTTAGTAGCGTAGGCCAGGGCCAGCTTCCGAATGGTATCTACCGGTACATTCGTGACCTCCGATGCCTTCTCCGGTGGGTACTCCGCGATGAGGTCGGCAAGAAGCTGAAATGCCGGACGACACTCTATCCCGCCCACGTGGTAGGTGCCGGTCAATACCGCCGACACCCCCGCCTCATCGACCGACCGGGGCTGGTTGGTCGTCGCGTCCCACACCATATACCTCTCGACGCCACCCGGGGTAATATCGCTCTCCCTGAGAAAACGGCCGCTGCTACTGCGTACCAGAAACGGCCCCACGGTATTAGTGCGAACAAAGTCCTCGTCCTGGAGCCCCTCCTGCATGATTACGTTCATCATCCCCAGGGCAAGGGCGGCATCTGTACCCGGTCTTACCCGCACATACTCATCAGCCTTCGAAGCTGTGACCGTGAAAACGGGGTCAACGACAACAAGTCGGGTACCCCCCTGCTTGTAGGCCAGGAGAGGACGCATCATGAAGGGGGTCGACTCAGCAGGATTGGTCCCCCAGCAGATATTCAGCTTCGGCTCACGGAAGGCGGAAATAAAGGCTCCCGGGGCGTGGGCACCGAACATGGCCGTGGCGGCGCAGGGACCGGCGGAATCACCGTACCCCCAGGCACTAACCCGCGTCCCCTGGAAGAGGCTGGCAAAACGGGTATAGGCACCAAACTTCACGTTACCCGAACCAGGACCGCCAAGCACAAACCCTACCGAGTGGGAGCCGTACTTATCGGCTATTTCAGTGAACCGGTCCGCGATAGTGTCCAGGGCCTCCTGCCATGACATCCGCTGCCACTTACCTTCGCCCCGCTCACCCACTCTCTTGAGAGGATATTTCAACCGGTCAGGGTGGTAGAGCATCTGTAGACTGGAAAGACCCCGGAGGCAGATGCGGCGCAGCCGACGATCCGGGAAGTCCGCCGGTTCGAGCTTGACCACACGGCCGTCTGCCACGTGAGCCAGTATTCCGCAAGCATTGGCGGCACAATGGGCCGGACAGGCGGTCCGCACCACATGCTCTTCGGTACCGCTCATCTTACTCCTCCCCACGCGCTGAATCGGATACCCTTAGAGGATGCTCCCTGCGTGTCTATCCCCCGTAGGATAGACCATTCCTAAAAAGTATGTCAATCGGCTGTACTCGCTCAGTACATTAGTGACACTCCGGTACAGCCGATTCTGGTTGCCACCGGAGAGTACCTGTGTGTTTTGTTATGGTACTGGCCACCTCCTCATGTGGCAATGCCTCATCCCCCTAACCCCTTTCTCCTCCCTCACTCTGTTATATCACCCTTCCGTCTGAACGAGAGCATCGGCCGGTCGCAAGGTGAACCGGTTGATTGACGTCGTTCGGAGTCATTATTGTTGACATCTGGCGCAGAGAGGAGTAAAATCCCCGTCTGGTGAAGTACGAGGCTGCCACAGGTACCGGAAGCAACTTGACCAGGCCTTCAATTGGTGCCATTATCATAGAAAGGCAGTACCGGCCGCAGGGAGACGTAGCGGGGTGACGAATAAAGATATTCTTGAGTCAGTGCCGACAACTCGGCAGGGTGACCGGATATTCCGGAGACGAAGAAGACCCCGAAAGGTGCTACGTTCTGTTTATCGGAGCATTCTCAGGCTATGCAGGAGCAGGACCGGCGGGTAGCCGGGAATGAAATAGATGTATGTCATCATCGCAGGCTCGGGGATTGTTGGCTTCCATATAGCCTCCCTGCTCACTGAGGGAAAGCACGAAGTAACCGTAATCGAGCCATCCGAAGAGGTGGTGGACAGTCTCCACAGCCAGCTTGACGTCAAGACTGTGCTGGGAAACGCCGCTACACCCACAGTCCTCAGAGAAGCCGAAGTCAGCCGCGCCAACCTGGTTATTGCCGTCACCAATAACGACGAGACCAATATGCTGGTCTGCTTCCTGGCTAAGGAGCTGGGGGCGGCGATGACAGTGGCCAGGGTCCGCAACCCGGAGTACACCGGCTACTTCGTTAGTGCCGCTAAATCGCCTTCAGCCCCACGGAAAATTATCCGGCCCAAAAGCCTGGGTGTCAACCTCTTCATCAATCCCGAGGTTGAAGTGGCCGAGAAAATTAAGGGCGCACTGTCGAGCCTCTACCCCTCCCCGGTTGAGAGCTTCGCCGATGGCCGCGTCCAGATAAGGGAGTTTCGGGTCGATGAAGGCGAACTGACCGACAAGCACCTGCAAGACATCGTCTTCCCGCACCCCTGTGTTGTAGCCGCAATTCTGCGTGGCGGGGAAATAACAATACCCGGTCCCGATGAGCATATTACCACGGGTGACCACGTTTACCTGGTCGCCCGGAGCGATTCCATGGACGATTTCGGCGGGATGTTTGCCCGGCCTCAGCGTCCGGTAAGGAGCGTGGTGTTTTACGGTGGGGGACGCATCGGCTTCCTTGTCGCCGAAAGCCTGGAGAAACAGGGGATTACCGTCAAGGTAATCGCCGAGACCTTGAGCCGGTGCCAGGAAATCGCCGCCCAGTTGGGACGGGCTACAGTCCTTGAGGGCGACGCAACCGACCGCGATTTTCTCATCGAGCAGGGAGTCCCATCAGCGGATGCATTCGTTGCCGCCACATCGAGTGACGAGCTCAACATCCTCTGTGGCCTCCTCACCAAGAGCCTGGGAGTGCCACGTAACATAGTGGTCACCAACAAGCCGGGTTACATACCCCTGGCAGAAGAAATCGGAGTCGACCTCGCGGTGTCACCCTTGCTCCAGGTTGCCAGCAGAATCAGCCACTTCGTTCTTCACGGTGGTGCTATTGCGGCACCCTTTATCGGAGGTAAGGACCTGCAGGCAATAGAGTTTGTGACCAGCTCAACGGCCCACATCGCGCAGCAGAGCCTTGCCGAGGCAGGTCTACCCAAGGACTCGATAGCCGCGGCCATAGTCCGTGACGACAAAGTCACCATCCCGCCAAACGACACCGTGATACGACCCGGCGACCACGTTCTGATAGTATGTCGTCCTTCAGCCACCCCTGCTGTGGAGCGGCTTTTTAAGTGAAGCTTAGCAGGGTGCTGAAAAAGGGGAGTCCAGAGGGATTCCGCCCCTTCTCAGGGGCGCCCCCTTATGGCAGGGGTGTCTGGGCGTCATTCTTACAGAATGACGTTAGCAGAATCCGAAACCAGATTCTGCCGGTGTCCCCCAGATATAATATTTTCCCCCTTCCGCAGAAGGCTCCTTCCTGGCCAGGAAGGGGGTCAGGGGAATGGTCGAAAGGGTTTTTCATCACCCTGTTAGAAAACAATGAGAATTAGGGTTGTCTGCCATTACCTCGGGCTGCTCATCGCCATCCTCGGCTTCTTCATGCTCCTCCCCCTGGTCTGGAGCATCCTCAACAGGGAACCTGCTTCCGCCGCCTTTGCCACCTCGGCAGCCATCTGCGCCTCCTTCGGTCTCCTCCTGTATTGGCTGATCCCCGTCGGTGAGGGCAAGTTGAGCCGTCGGGAAGCGATTCTGGTAGTTGCCGGCGGCTGGATACTGGCTTCTCTTTTCGGTACGCTTCCCTACGCTCTGGCAGGGACCTTTCCCAGCTACGCCGACGCCTGTTTTGAGTCAGTATCCGGCTTCACCACCACCGGGGCTACAGTTCTGACGTCCATCGAGACCCAGTTCGAGAGTATCCTGCTCTGGCGTTCCATCACCCAGTGGCTTGGCGGCATGGGCATAATAACACTCTTCGTGGCCCTGTTTCCGATACTGGGTATCGGCGCCGCCCACCTTGTTGAGGCGGAGATGCCGGGAACGGAAGCCGGTCGGCTGACGCCACGCATCCGCGACACCGCCAGAGCCGTTTGGTTGCTGTACATGGGTTTCTCCGCGCTGGAACTCATTATGCTTCTCATCGCCGGTCTCTCGCCATTTCACGCACTGACCGTCACCTTCAGTACCATGCCTACCGGTGGTTTCACCGGCACCAATCTCAGCATTGCTGCTTTTGACAGTGTATTCGTCGAGGGGATTGTCATCTTCTTCATGATGATGGCCGGTGTGAACTTCGGGCTGTTCTACTTCCTCCTCTGGAAACGCCAGGCACGGCAGCTCCTCAGGAATCCGGAGTTGAAGGTGTATTTCGGTCTCCTTATCGTCGTTTCCCTGCTGATTGCACTCAACCTGACCGCCGACCTGGGACTATCGGCGGGAGAGGCCTTCAGACAGAGCACCTTCCAGGTGGTATCCATCATGACGACTACCGGCTTCACCACCGCCGATTTCGATATCTGGCCGACGTTCGCAAGGGCTGCCCTGCTCATGTTGATGATAGTAGGAGCCTCGGCTGGCTCTACCGGAGGAGCACTCAAGGTCATCCGCCTCGTGGTGCTCATCAAGTACACCTACAACCAGGTCATACGCGCCTTTAACCCACGGGTCGTGGTCCCGATAAGATTGGGGAAGACAATACTGTCAGACCGGGTTGTATCCAGGATTATCGGAATGACAGTCCTCTACTTTCTCACCCTGATAGGCGGTTTCCTGGTGATGAGCGCCGTGGGCCTTGACCACGAAACCGCAATGTCTTCCGTTATCGCCAGCGTGGGTAATGTGGGCCCTGGTCTGGCCCTGGTAGGACCGACGGCTAATTACCAGTTCATCCCACCTCTTGGCAAAATCGTACTCATGGGCTGTATGCTGGTGGGGCGCCTCGAGCTCTTCACGATGCTGGTGCTGTTCACTCCTTCGTTCTGGAAGTGGCGCTAGCCGAATGACCGAGGAAATAACCCTTCCACAAACGCTATTGTAGTTTTTCCCTGACAGGGATATAATATCCTTTGCTCTATAATCAAGGGCATGTGAGGGAATGGAGTTTCATAGAATCCTGGTGCCGGTCACCGGCACCGAATCAGACGAGGAGGCGGTCAGGCTGGCGTGTCGGCTGGCCAAGAGGGACAAGGCTGACATTCTGGCCGTCTATGTCATCCCGATAGAGCGCACCCTGCCTCTGGACGCTGAAATGGCGGGTGAAGTCGAGACAGCGGAAGCGGTTCTGGACCGCATGGAGGGAGTTGCCGCCGCAGAGGGCTGCACCATAACAACAGACCTCTTGCAGGCTCGCGAGGCTGCACCGACCATCGTTGATGAAGCGGTCGAGCGGGAGGTCGACCTTATCCTGATGGGCGCATCCTATCAGAGGCGTTTCGGGCAGTTTAGCCTGGGTAGCACAATCCCCCACGTACTGAAGAATGCACCCTGCCGTGTGATATTATTCCATCAGTACTTCCCCATAACTGAGGTTTCAACATGAAAGTTGTTATCATGGGCTGCGGACGAGTGGGTGGCCGCCTGGCGGGATTACTGGAGAGTGACGGACACGATGTCACCATCCTGGACAACGATTCCTATAGCTTCCGCCGGCTGCCGCCTGGCTTCAGAGGGACCGCCCTGCTGGGCAACGGCATCGATGCGGACGTGCTCCGCAGAGCCGGCATAGAGGAGGCCGATGTCTTCGTGGCAGTGACCCAGGGAGATAATCGCAACGTCATGTCATGCCAGATTGCCAGGCACATCTTCAACGTACCCCGGGTGGTCTGCCGCATCTATGACCCCCTGCGCCGGGACCTGTTCGAAGAATTGGGTCTGGAAGCGATAAGCCCGACGACAATCTTTGCCCAGATACTCAGGGAGAAACTCGAAGCTCCGGGGCCGCAGAGAGAAGCCCGGGCTGAGGAGTCCTAGCCATGTATATCATAGTCGTTGGCGGCGGCAGGGTCGGTTACTACCTGACCAAAGCCCTGCTGGCCGAAGGACACGAAGTCCTGGTACTGGAGAGGAGTGCCACCATCTGCGAGGCCCTTGATGAAGAACTGGGCAGCATCTGCGTGCGCGGGGACGGTTGCGAGACGACTACCCTGAGCGAAGTCGGCACCGGCCGGTCCGATATGCTCATCGCCGTGACCGGTGACGATGAAGACAATCTGGTCGCCTGTCAGGTCGCCAAGCACCTTTTCCATGTTCCCCGCACCATCGCCCGGATAAGGAATCCGAAAAACGAGGAAATCTTTAAGGAACTGGGCATTGACGTTACCATCAACAACACCAACATCATCCTGGAGAATATTGAAGGAGAGGTGCCCACGCACAGCCTGACACACTTGCATGACATCAGAGACAAGGGACTGGAGCTCGTGCAGGTGAGAATCCCCGAGAACGCCAGTACGGTCGGCAAGACGGTAAAGCAACTGGAACTGCCAAAAGATAGCGTGCTGTCCCTTATCATACGCAAGTCTCGCCGGCCGATTGTGCCTTCCAGCAACACCGTTCTCCAGGCAGAAGACCAGGTGATAGTCGTTACCTCCCACGAGTCTGAAGACGAACTCCGTGCTGTCCTGAGGGGCGAATAGACAAACACAACCCTGACGAGCCCTGATTTCCGGCAACCGCCGGATTTCCGGCAACCACCGGATTTCCGGCAACCACCGGATTTCCGGCAACCGCTGGCGCGAGGAGGTCTCTAATTAGTCCGGGTAAGCTCAACCGGTTCTGGACGACGGCGGCCCTCCTCCTGATTGCCGTCACTATCACCGGCAGTCTGATTACCTGGGCAAGATGCAGCCCCGGCCAGCCTATTGAGATTTCACTGCCGCCGGAAGAGGAATCCGAAGGCGGCATTGCCATCAGTGGTGCGGTTACCAACCCGGGATACTACCCACTGACCGGCAGCGACTCGTTGGAAGCCCTTCTCAGTGCTGCCGGAGGTACCACCGAAGAGGCCGACCTCACCGGCCTGGAACTCTTCGTTCCCGAGACGACGCAGGGGCCGCAACCCCAGAGAATCGATATCAACCGGGCCGAGGCGTGGTTGCTTGAAGCCCTGCCCGGGATAGGCCCCTCCAGAGCACAGGCGATAGTAGACTACCGGCAGAAGAACGGGCCGTTTCGCAGCACAAACGAGCTGATGAAGGTGGAGGGCATCGGGGCTGCTACCTATGAACGAATCGAAACCCTGATTACCGTGGCTGACTAATCCTCAAGGTGGGAGAGCGTGTCGCTTATCTATCTTAGCTGTGCCTGGGTGGCTGGTATCTTCCTGGGCTCAGTATTCGGTCTTCCCCTGCCGTTCCTGCTCATCGGTCTCCTCCCTCTACCCTTGCTCCTTGTGCGCCCTCTGCGCCGGAAGGCCACTGTCCTCGCCATTCTCTGTCTACTTGTCCTCTGCGGAGGAACCCTCCGTTTCCAGTCAAGCCTGCCGGTCCTTGATGAAGACCACCTCCAGTTCTACACGGACACGGGCACCGTGGAGATGAGGGGAACAGTGTCCGATGACCCGGAAACCGGTGATAAAACCGCGCAACTCCGCTTCTCCGTCCGGGAAATCCGCATTGCCGGTCAATGGCAGGCGGTATCCGGGACTGCCCTGCTGTTCGTGCCGCCATATCCTTCTTACGACTACGGTGACGTTCTCCAGGTAACCGGCAAGCTAGCCACGCCGCCGCAACTCGACGATTTCGACTACGCCGCATATCTCGCCCGACAGGGAATTCAGGCTACGATGCTCTACCCCGGGATAGAGGCCCTGGACACGGGAAAGGGCTCCCCAGCACTGGCCTGGATATACTCTTTGAGGCACACTCTATCCCAGTCCCTGGCGGAGATTCTGCCCGAACCGCAGGCATCACTGGCCCAGAGCCTTATCCTGGGCATGCGCAAGGGCATCCCATCATCCCTGAAGTCGGACTTCGCCCAAAGTGGCACCACACACCTGCTGGCCATTTCCGGCCTCCATCTAAGCATTATTGCGGGCATGCTGCTGGACATCGGCGCCCGTCTCTTCGGCAGAAGACGGTACGGACATATCTGGCTGGCCCTGGCCGGGGTCTGGCTCTACGCCGTGATTACGGGGATGAACCCACCGGTGCTCCGGGCAGCGATAATGGCGAGCCTCTTCCTGGCCGCCGGGATGCTGGGCAGACAGCGCAGCGCCATCACAGGACTTGCCTTCGCGGCGGCGATAATGACAGCGGCAAACCCCCGGACCCTGTGGGACGTATCATTCCAGATGAGCTTCCTGGCAATGGCCGGACTCATCTCTGTCTCGCCTTTCCTGCAGTCCTGGGGCAGAGAGGCGGTCAACCGGGTATTCGGTGAAGACGGCGCCGCGACATCAGCGGTGCGGTACGTCACGGACAACCTCAGTATAACCCTGGGAGTACTGGTTACCGTCTGGCCGCTGATTGCCTATTACTTCGGCATCATATCACTGATCGCCCCTCTGGCTACGTTCCTGGCCCTGCCGGCACTGCCCTGGGTCATCGTCACCGGAACACTGACCGCCGGGCTGGGGCTCATCATCATACCTGTCGCCCAGGTAGTGGGCTGGCTGGCCTGGCTCTGCACTTCCTGGATGCTCCTGGTCGTAACCGGCCTGGCCGGTATCCCCGGGGCATCCATTGAGGCAACTTCGGTCAATGCCGGGCCGGTACTGGCCTACTATGTGGCTTTCGCCGCCGCCATCTGTCTCAGGAAGTACTGGCCGCAAGCATCCGGCGCGGTCCAGAAGGGCACCAGCATCCTTGGCGGACTCTCCAGGAAGCGGGTCTTACTACCTCTGGCTGCGGTGGCGGTTCTGGCAATCATCGTTGCAGTGGACATGCCCGACGATAACCTGCACGTCAGCTTCCTGGATGTCGGTCAGGGGGATGCCATCCTTATCCAGACACCATACCACCAGGATATTCTCGTGGACGGTGGTCCCAGCCCCCGGGATGTGGCCCTGGCATTGGGCAAGAAAATGCCCTTCTGGGACAGGACCATCGACCTTGTCGTGCTGACTCACCCCCACGCCGACCACATTACCGGCCTCCTCGAAGTCCTGCGCCGCTACCGGGTGAAGCAGGTACTTTTCCCACCCCTGGATGACGGCTCCCCGCTCTGTGACGAGTGGCTCAGCCTCATCGAGGAGAAAGGGATAAAGCAGACTATCGCACAGGCAGGACAGCAAATCGACCTGGGCACGGAGAGGGTCACGATAGAAGTGCTCAACCCCCTGGTACCGCCCCTGGCCGGCACCGTGTCAGACATCGACGACAACGGGGTAGTAATGAAGATATGTGCCGGTCAGGTCAGCTTCCTGCTTGCCGCCGATATTTCATGGCAGACGGAATACGAGCTACTCAGACGCCGCGCCAACTTGAACAGCGTGGTGCTCAAAGCAGGGCACCACGGCTCGGATACCTCCACCAGCCAGGAGTTCCTGGCGGTGGTTGATCCCTGCGTGGCGGTGATATGTGTGGGTGAGGACAACAGGTTCGGGCACCCTGCCGAAGGAGTCACACGTAGACTGATGGAAGAAGTCGGCGCTGACAATATCTACCGCACCGACCTCAACGGCACTATAGAGTTTATCACCGATGGCGAGGGGCTGTGGGTAAGGGTGGAGAGGTAAAAGGGACTTTGCCAGGCAGATAACCGTCACCATTGCCAATCGACTGGATAAGTTAGCATAATTTAAGCTATGATTGGATGTACTACAATACTATGGAGGTGCCAGTGTTAAGGGATATAGTGCTAAAGAACAGAAGCTATCGGCGATTCTACCAGGATGTTGCAATAGAGCTCGAGACATTAAGAGAGCTTGTTGACCTGGCGAGATTATCGCCGTCAGCAGCCAACCGACAGGCCCTGAAATACATTCTTTCCAGTGACCCGGAGAAAAATGCCTTAATCTATCCGAATATTCGCATGGATGGTAACCCACCTGAAGGCGAAAGACCGTCAGGGTATGTCATCATCCTTGAAGATACAACGATAAAACTTATTCTGGCATGTGACTACGGGATAGCGGCCCAGACGATTCATCTGGGTGCCGTAGAAAAGGGTCTTGGCGGCTGTATGATAGGTAACGTTGACAGGAACGGACTCCGCAAAGCCCTGGAGATACCTGCACAATATGAGATTTTGCTGGTACTGGCCCTGGGTAAACCAATAGAAACGATGGTTATCGAGCCTGTTGGGGAGGATGGAGCTACCCAGCAATGGTGGGATAACGACCGTGTGCGCCATGTTCCCAAGCGCTCTCTGGATGAGCTTATCGTGGGTTAAATCGCTACTGATACCTGTGTTGTCAACCTGCACCCCGGAAACCGGTCGTCAACCATGAGCATAAGGCTAGCAGGCTAATTGGTGAGCTGCTGGCCTTTGCTTTTCTTATTATCATTGATCCTCACCTTGACTACCCACATCACTACCGCTTTATGTCTACCGCGTATCAGTCTCCAGAGCAGGACTCCTCCACGATGAAGTCTTCCCGGAAAACATCTACCGCGCCGACTAGCACAGCATAAGTAGAGTTCATCACCGATGGCGAGGGGCTGTGGGTGAAGATAGGGCGAGACACAGACCTTCTGGACATATCGAGGTCTTGACACGGGTGCCCGTGAGGAATAGACTCAAGTCTGTGCATGGCAAGGGAGCGGAAAGTAGTACCTGGCAAAGGAGGTGATGCGTATGGCAGACGATGGCCAGTCGCTCACTGGCGGCCGGATGAGAACTGGCTACTTCCGAGCGGCAGACCCAATAGTCCGGGACAGCTTACGAAAGGAGAACAACAGACATGGCAAAGTACCTGCTACTCTGGGAACTGAACCAAGACAAGATGCCCGATGACCCGAAAGCGCGCGGCGAAGGTTGGGCCATGATGCTTGATATGATCAAGCAGGACCTGGAAACCGGGATCCACAGTGACTGGGGAACCTTCGTCGGCGAGATGAGGGGATACACCGTCATGGAAAACGACCCGGTGGAACTCATGAAGCTCATCCAGCGTTTCGCCCCTTTCGTCGTCTTCGAAGTGCACCAGGTAGTGTCCGTGGACGACGTCATGAAGGTCGCCAAGTCCCTGTCCGGTTAGCAAAGCGAAGTACATTGGATGGCGTACCTGAGAGGCCAGCAGACCAAGGATAGCCTGCTGGCCTCTGCCTTGTGAGGGCCATTGTCAGCGCCTGCGGCACGCCCACGCCGGTCGGACCGCCTTGACCCTCCCGGTGCGAATCCCCTAGAATGGCTTCAGTGGACATGAAATACCAGACCCATCACTATCGATTGGAGCAGGCGTCATGAGAGAGGTAGTGGTACTGGGGGCGGGCCTTCACCGCTACGGCATCTACCCGGACAAGACCTTCATTTCCATGGGCGTGGAAGCATGCCAGCTCGCCTTTTCCGATGCCGGGATACAGTGGCCGGACGTTGAGGTGGGCTACTGCGCCTCGGGAAACCAGACCGCCTTCAGCGGGCACGCTATCGCCGGTAGCCTGGGCACCTTCGGGGCCACCATGACCAATGTGGAGAACGCCTCGGCAAGCGGCTGTTCCGCCTTCCGCGAGGCCTACCTGGCCATCACCTCCGGCCTGCACGATGTCGCCATCGCCATCGGCGTGGACAAGCTCCGTTCGTACCGGCGTTCCTCTTCCTCAAAAGGCGAGGATACGGTCAAAGCACCGGAGTCCACCGGAGCAATGATGGGATTCGCCTTCCGCGCCCGGGAGCACATGGCCCAGTACGGCACGACGATAGACCAGCTGGCCAGGGTAAGTGTCAAGAGCCACCAAAACGCCAGCTTCAACCCCTACGCCCACTTCCAGGAGACGGTGACTCTGGAGGAAGTTCACAGCGCCCGGATGGTGGTCGACCCTCTGACCGTTCTTCACTGCTGCCCCTGGGACGAAGGTGCCGCCGCAGTTGTTCTTTGTGCCGGTGAAGCAGCCAGGCGCTTCACGGATAAGCCCTGCCCCAAAGTGCTCGCCTCCGCCTGTACCGGCCTGACCGGGGGCGACCCGCTGGTAGACCTTACCCAGGTCACGGCATACAAGGCGTATGATATGGCTGGTTGCGGACCCGAAGACCTCAAACTGTTTGAGGTCCACGACGCCGCCACTATCGAGGAAATCCTCTACTACGAAGCCCTGGGCTTGTGCCCGCAGGGTGAAGGCGGGCGCTTCATCGAAAGCGGTGCCGCTGATATAACCGGGCGCAGTCCGGTCAACACCAGCGGCGGCCTGATATCCATGGGACACCCCATCGGCCCCACCGGGCTGGGCCAGATTGTCGAGATACTGTGGCAGATGCGCGGGCAATGCGGAGGCCGCCAGGTACCCGGCAACCCTCGCCTCGGCCTCGCCCACATGGTCGGTGCCGGCGGTGTCTGCTTTGTTCATATACTGGGGATGTAGGCGTCTGACGGATTATCCCCTGCATCATTCGGCGCGGTGTCCCATATCCACCCCCCCCCCCCAACCCGAACGGTTGTGCTACAATAGGGCATGGCCACCAGGACCCTGATGCACATTGACCTCGATGCCTTCTTTGTATCCGTGGAGCAGGTGCTCAACCCGGAACTGAAGGGCAAGCCGGTGGTCGTCGGAGGGAGGCCGGACCGGAGGGGCGTGGTCGCCGCCGCCTCGTACGAGGCACGCGCTTACGGCCTGCACTCCGCCATGCCGCTGGCCACTGCCGTACGCCTCTGTCCCCAGGCTATCTTCATCGAAGGCAGCTTCCCCCGGTACCGGGAGGCCTCCGGTAAGTTCATGGCCATTCTGGCCGACTTCTCGCCCTTCCTGGAACCATTAGGGCTGGATGAGGCCTTCCTGGACGTCACCGGCTTCGAGTCGCTCTACGGCTCCATCCACCGGATGGCGCTGGCAATCAAGCAGCGGGTCAGGGAAGAGCAGGGACTGTGTGCCTCGATAGGCATTGCCGGCTGCAAGGTGGTCGCCAAGGTCGCCTCCGACCTCTCCAAGCCGGACGGTCTCATCGAGGTGCCGACGGGAGATGAGAGAGCTTTCCTGGCACCTCTGGCTATCGATAAGCTGCCC
>DATKWT010000180.1 GCA_035529395.1 Dehalococcoidales bacterium
ACACTCGAATTCGTAGAGTCTATAGCTATCGCATTTACCCTTGCGCCTGACAGCCCTTTATGCGTCCAGGTGCTCCCACCATCCCCGGTTTTGTATATGCCATCATCGGTACCTGCACAGACAATGTCGGGATCGCCAGGAGCAACTTGAACAACTCGGGCCAGAATTTCAGGGAAGCCTGTCTTCGTCCAGGTGGCCCCTCCATCAGCCGTTTTGAACACGCCCCTTTCTGTTCCGGCATAGACTATGTCAGGATTTGTCCCGGCCATTGCCAGGCTGTTTACGTAGCCTCCGTATGGCCCGTTAGTGGTCCACTGCGAAGTCCCTTCACTCTCGATGCTGATCCCGGTGACATTGCGAACAGCAAATCCGTCCTGTAAGCCATCCTGTTGCCTAGGCTGACGAGCTGTTGGGCTTTCACCGCCTAATGTGCTGCCCCCGCCTGTTGTTTCCCGATCACTGATATTGTAGCTGAGGGCAGCGTCGCCATCATTGCTGATGGTCAGCGTGTAGTTATGACTCGTATTTGTGGGCAGGGTGACATTGAAGCTGGTGGGGGCAACCGTGATGTCGGGCTGCCCTCCAGTTCCAGTTGTGGTAGCCGAGTCCTCAGCATAGTTATCCGACCACTGCTCGCTCCCGGAGACATGTGACCAGGCCCGATAGTAGTAGGTCGTGCCCGGGGTTAGCCCTGTATCAGACTTGCTGGTTCCGGTGTCGAAATAGACCTGGGTGCCATCGTCTTTATTTGTTGGGTAGCTGCCTTCTTTCCTCTGTATCTTTGTCTTCTGTGCTCCATCGCCTTTGGTCCAGGACAAATTTATCTGGGTGCTGTTGGCTGTGGTGGCGTTTAAGCTGGTTGGCGCATCAGGCTTGGTTAAGAAGGTCAGCTCCGAGCCACTACTTTGCCCGGCGGTGTTCTTAGCCTGAGCCCTCAAGTAGTATTTAGTCCCGTTATTGAGGCCGGTGATAGGTGCGCTGAAGGACTGGCCGGTGGTCTTGCTTCCCGTCCAGCCTGTGTTGTAAGCGTAAGGTTCCCCTGAGTCAGTATCATACTCAAAGCGGTACTGGCAGGCTTCGCCGCCATCATTGCTTATCGTGCCGTTGAGGGTGGCTGTGGTCTCCTCCACATTTGTGGCAGCATTGGTGGTCACCGTTGGTGCTATTACTGCTCCGGCGCCGCAGGTATAGATGCGGATATCGTCGATAACCCAGCCATCAGCACTGACCATAGAGTCAGTTCCAATGCCGAACCGGAAGCGAACGCTCTGCCCGGCCAGTGAACTCAGGTCGAGCCGGCTGGAGATGTAGCCATTGCTCCAGCCACCGAAGGCCTGCCGCCCCGCCAGCGGGTTGCCGTAGCCGCTAGAGATAGTTCCATCGTAGCCATTGTTGATAATGAGCGAGCCCGCGTCGGTCCAGGAGCTGCCCCCGTTGGTGCTGTACTCGATTACACCGCCATCCCACATGGTCGCTAATGAGTATTCGAAGTTGTAGCAATGGTTGAAGTGCAGGTAGGGTGTGCTTCCAACCGGCAGCGCCATATCCACTGCCATGGCGATGTAACACTCGCTGACAACATTACGGTCTCGGCCCAAGAGGTGGTACTGGCCGCTGGCAGCATACCAGTCGGATCTATACCACACATCACTACCTGTGATGCAAGTAACAGCCCAGGCACCGCCACCTGCTTCCAAATCGTCGAAGAACAAGTCATCGTGCGTCCCAGCACCGCAAGGCGGTACTGGTTCAGGGGCCGGGCATGAGGTTGGCTGCTGGTCCATCTCGGTGGCGTCTACCGCATCCTTGACCGTCTGGCGGTCGGCAGAGCTGAAGCCCAGGTTTATGGCCGCCTGCTGCAGACAATCGTACAGGTCGGCATAGTCGCTGGCTGAGGTGAACAAGTTCGTCTGGACCTCATACCAAAGGTCGGCTGCCTTGGCAATATCACCGCCGAAGCCGGCGACGGTGTAGCCGTTGAAAAAGTCGCCATCCACCATCAAGTAGGCTGCCTTGTTGGCCACCCCCGAGTTGGAATGCACGCCGCCGTAATCAGTTGCGCCGCATACATAATAGGTGCTGGTTATCCTGTCGGGGTCATTGAAAGCTGGGGGGTTGCTCATGTCACGCAGGACGCCAAAATTTGGCTCATCCTCGCCTATCAGCCAGCGGTCGCCTGGGTCGTCGGCGCCATTGTACAGGTCAACGAACTCGCCCCAGATATCGGAGAAGCCCTCGTTGATGGCCCCCGACTGCATATAGTAGAACAGATTTGACTCGTAGCTGGTGACGCCGTGGGTCATCTCGTGTCCCACCACGTCGTCTGCCTGGGGAAAGCCCTCGCCGAAGACCATCTGCGAGCCGTTCCAGAAGGCATTCTGGCATGGGCAAGCATAGTTGCATAGGGATGTAGGCGAGGGCTCGCAGTAGCGCACGGTGGAGATGAGGTTCATGCCAGCATCGTCTATGCTGTCCCTGCCATGTATGTCGAAATAGAAATCGTAGGTGTCGCCGGTGTAATCATAGGCATCGTTCACATCGTCGACGCTGCTTGGCGAGTCTCCTTCGGTGCGCACCGGCCCATTGCCGGGCAGACTATAAGCAGTGTCGTTTTCATTATCGTAGACCTCCCGGTACTTGCCCGTGTTGACCTGGTTAAAGTGCAGCGCTACTACCCCCAGCCTGGCATCCACCAGCACCAGCTCGCGGATGGGGAGCATCTCTACGGGCTCTACCTCCATGCGCCACACCAGTGTGGTCAGATTGAAGTTCATGCCCAGTATTATGGGGTTATAAATCCACAGCGCGGGCTCGCTCGCCCTGAGTGCGTTAGAATCGAGGTCGTATTCTCTGGCTACAGCATTAAGTGCGTTTTTCTTAGCGCTGGAAGCGTCCACAGTGGGACTGGTATCCAGTGATATATCGGGCAGGACCTCGCCGTTGGCCGAGATGACATCGTTCTCAGGGTTGACCTGGACGATGAGTTCCCCTCCCACTACTGGAACGTCTTCATAGACCTGCTGGAAGCGCACAAAGGAGCGGCCGTCATCAAGCGTCTTGCTGCGCATCACTTCAAGCTCCTCTGCCTGATTGCTAAGGCCGAAGAGCCCCCCATACTCTGCCAGAAAGCCACGGGCTGCCTCTTCTGGGCTTGCGTCGGCTTTCAAGGCAGCCGGTTGTGGTATGGGATGGGATAGCTCCGTTCCAATGAAGCGCATCTTGCCAGTCTTAGCATGAGTAGAGACCCGTGCCCTTCCTTCTGTTAGCTCCTGCAATTCCTGGACAAGGTTATCTGGCAAATCATCCGCTGAAGCACTTCCAGTAGCCGTAGGCGGCACAACCGTGAAGACCAGTGCAAGGCATAAAGCAAGGCTGAAAATCACTCCCAGCCACCCTTTTCTGATACTAAACATTTCCTTTTTCATATCACACAACCTCCCGATTAGTTTTCTCCCTAGCCTAAAGGCAAATCTACTGCCTTTACTATCCACCTCTACACCACCGGACCCT
>DATKWT010000181.1 GCA_035529395.1 Dehalococcoidales bacterium
AGGACCTACCTTCCATGTAGAAGAAGCGCAGGTTGACAAAATAGGTGCCCCTGACAGCCGGGTTCGCATATCTGTCAGCTACAAGAACAAGCTTACGCATAAGCTGCATGAGACCCGGAGGACATTCAGGTTCGTCTACGCAGTGGGTCACACGACCTTCCACCAGTTTCAGGCTATACCGATAGCGAAGGAAGACTACTGGACGTAGCGGAGATCCCTACCTCCCCCTGAAGAACGGTCTGCTCTCCACCATCTCCTCCGCCTCGGCAATCATCCGGTCAATGAACTCCTTCACCGTAGGGATGCTGTCTATCGCACCGACCGCCAGCGAGCCTATGCGTGTCGGTTCCGGAATGTCTGCCGGGCCCTCCCAGTCGGACGGCTTGGGCTGGATGCGCTCCAGCATCGGCAGCCACTCGCTCAGCGGCAGGTCCCCTCGCTTCCGCAGCACATCGGCGTAGTCCTTGGGGGAAGCGTGGGAGAGTACCCGCCAGCGGAGTCGCGGGTTGTCCGGACTGGTCTCCACCATTCCCTGCTTCGAAGCCTCATTCGTCGGGCACTCTTTCGTGGCCATGAAGGCCGTCCCCATCATAATACCGTCCGCCCCCATTGCCAGCGCCCCCAGGAAACCACGGGCGTCCCCGATTCCTCCGGCGGCAACGAACGGTACCTTCACCTGTCTGCTGCCCCAGCTCGTTGTGATGAAGGTCGGCAACTGCTCCGGACTCTTGAAACCAACGCCCTCCAGCCCGACCACAATGACAGCGTCCGCACCCAGCTCTTCGGCATGTTGCGCGTCCTTAACCCTGGCCGATTTATGTATCCAGGGAATACCGCCTTCCTTGATGCGTGGGGCCAGTGCGTCCGGCTTGTATATCGCCGTCTCTACGGGTACCTTCTCCTCGATACAGACCTCCAGCATATCTTCAATCCGGGGGCATATCCCGAAGCTCAGGTTCACCCCAAAGGACCCGCTGGTGGCCTTCCGGCAACTCCGAATGTCCTCGCGCAGTTGCTCCGGAGTACGAGACGTGGAGGCAGTAATGCAGCCATGTGCGCCGGCCTCGGCACAGGCCGCGGCAAACTGCCAGTTGCCAAATCCCGCATAGGCACCTTCAAGAATGGGGTACCTGCAATCGAATATATCGGTGACCCGGGTCTTCCACTCCATTCATTTCCTCCTGTATTTGGATACTTAGAGCATAACGAAAGCAGCCTCATACGTCAATGTCAGTGTCACAGGTAACGTTTGACGCTGCCCCTGGCAGCCACTATACTGGACGAACCATCACGACTCTTCATTATTCTGACAGACTAAAGGTTGGAGGCAGTAAAATGGCTGAAAGCTATGACGTGGTCGCCCGGGTGATATCACAGAAAGGTACCTGTGGTGCCGGCCACGCGATTGGCCAGGAATGGGTTATCAGTGGGCATACACCGGAAGGAATATGCCTGTCCGCTTTCAACGCGCTCTTCCCCGACGTGCGCGTGCTCATGTTTGGCGGCTCTCTCCCCTGGTCAGACGACCCGGATACGGCCACCGCTGCCTGCCCGGACGCCGCCAATCCGGTGGTCTTTGAGTTGAAGCGGGTACGCCCCTGACCAACCAGTGTATCACGCGACCCATATACCCGTGTCTCACCACCTTACGGGTACTTATTCAGCCCGGAAAGACTGTTCTCTACCTAGCAGGCTGCTGAAAAACCATTTCGACCAATCCCCGTGCGGCCCATCTGGGCCGCCTTCCCCTTCCTAGCCAGGAAGGAGCCTTCTGCGGAAGGGGGAAAAGATTATATCTGGGGGACACCCCCAGACCCCTGCCAGAAGGGGGCGCCCCTCAGAAGGGGCGGAACCCCTCTGGACTCCCCTTTTTCATCACCCTGCTAGATAACACGGTAGAGGTCAGTGCGCGTATGCAGATAGGTCGTCTGCGGGTCTGCCGAATCCGGCATCACGCCCATGTCCAGCAGGCAGTCCTCACACATTACCTTGCCGTGATGAACATAGACCTTCCCCGGGTACTCATTGGGTTGCGCCGAGAACTCCCGGTCACACTTCTCGCACTTCACGTTTTCCATACTGCCCTCCCGATACCCCAAGTACGTTGGGAAATTCAATATAGTCTTTGATTGGCCGGTTGTCAAATCTACTACGGGTCTCTGGTTGCCGGCCAACATCTTAAGAAACGTCAGTATCCTGGGCCAGATACTCGCTTAGTAACAGCAGGTCTTTCTCAAGCGTAGAGAATGCCGAGTTGAACCTGCCGTCAGTGACCAGGGCTACCTCTACCTCCAGACCCATCCTCACTATCGAGTTGGTGGTAGTAAGCATTTCCCGGAATCCGGTCCCCCTCTGGGACCTTTGTATTTCATGAACACCACATCGCCACCTCGGACCTTGCCGCGCGGTATCACCCTCACGTCTGCTTCTCCATAATTATCTCGGCAGCCATGCGGCAGGCCCCGGCCACAACAGTGGAACATTTCTCCGTGGAGCCGGCTTTTCGCCACTCCTCGGCTTCAACCGGGTTTGCCAGGTTATAAGCTCTGCCAAATAACAGTTTCAGGATTCCACCACACATGGTACTGCTGAACTCCTTCTCAAAGGCACGGCAGAATGCCCGACTCGGGCGCAGCGACCTGAGATACCCTTCCCAATCGTCCAGTCGGTCACGTCCATACACCAGTCCCAATACTAAAACACTACCAGTCACAGCACCGCAGGTCTCACCTCTCCGGGCAATACCGGGAAACGGCGTCAGTGCCTTCAGGGTTGTCCCGTCACCCAATCCGAACTGCTCGCTCAGTGCCAGAAAGGAAGACTGCGCACAGTTTCCAGATATTTCAAGGTACCGTCTTGCCTTCTCATCAAGCTCTTTCATAATATCCTCTTTGGAACGCCGGGCTGTCATTGTAGCTACTGTAGTGTCTTACAAATGCCTTTACAGTCCCTGTCATTCTAGCAAGCCTATGAAAAACCCTTTCGACCATCCCCCTGACCCCCTTCCTGTCCAGGAAGGGGGAAAATATTATATCTGGGGACACCGGCAGAATCTGGTTTCGGATTCTGCTAACGTCATTCTGTAAGAATGACGCCCAGACACCCCTGCCAAAGGGGCAAAGCCCCTCTGGACCCCCCTTTTTTAGCATCCTGCTAGCCATCAGGTGTGAAAGTCAGCGCACCTTTTTATATCCCCATATAGCAATTGCTTTAAGAGCGCGGGAGCTATGTAGTACAATTATCAATATCCATCACCTGGAGAAAAATACGTAATGATTGAAACTT
>DATKWT010000182.1 GCA_035529395.1 Dehalococcoidales bacterium
TTTATTGGCGTTATGGGCAGTCAACGGAATCAGGGTAGGAAAGGTGGTGAGGTCAATGGACCAGCAATTTCAGGGAGCAGCGGGTAGGCCGAGGATACTGATAGTCGGGGGTGTGGCCGGGGGTGCATCCTGTGCGGCACGTGCGCGCCGGATGTCGGAGGAAGCAGAGATTATCATGTTCGAGCGAGGACCATTCGTATCATTTGCCAACTGTGGCCTGCCCTATCACGTCGGTAACGTAATCCCGGATGAAGCGGACCTGCTTGTCGCTACACCGGAGCATTTCCGGGCAAGGTTCAATATCGATGTCAGGGTACAGAACGAGGTCAGGCTGATAGACCGTGACAGCAAAGAAGTGGAGGTAAAGGACCTGACCACGGGCAACGTCTACCGTGAGAGCTACGATGCCCTGGTCCTTTCTCCCGGAGCAACCCCTATCCGCCCGCCCTTACCGGGGATTGACCTCCCGGGCATCTTCACACTGCGGACCATTCCGGACAGCCGCGTAATCAGGGAGTGGATTGACGGACACCAGGTAAAACGGGCTATCGTAGTGGGAGGAGGGTTCGTCGGTCTTGAGATGGTGGAGAACCTGGCCAGGCGGGGAATATCCGTCGAAATCGTTGAAATGCTGCCGCAGGTAATGGCGGTACTTGACCCGGAGATGGCGTTACCCATCGAGGACCATCTGACTGCCAAAGGGGTTACCCTGCACCTGGGTGATGCTGTTGCCGGGTTCGAACCGGATGTAGATGGCAACGCCATCACTGTTCGCACCAAATCAGGACAAGGGTACGCGTGCGATATGGTAATACTCGCTATTGGCGTTCGCCCTGAGGTGAAGCTGGCCGGAGAGGCTGGACTTGAGATAGGGGAACTCGGGGGCATACGTGTCGATGACCGTATGCGCACCAGTGACGGGAGTATCTGGGCTGTGGGTGATGCCGTGGAGGTACGGGATGTGATAACCGGCCAATGGACGCTCCTTGCCCTCGCCGGCCCGGCCAATCGGCAGGGCCGGATTGCGGCCGATGTCATTCTGGGACGGGATTCTGTGTTTCGCGGGGTGCAGGGCACCGCCGTGTGCGGAGTTTTTGACATAACGGTAGCAGCAACGGGTGCTTCGGAGAGGACGTTACGGCGAAACGGCATCAATGGTAAACCGGCTCAGTATGATAAGGTCTACCTGCATACTACCGACCACGTGGACTACTACCCCGGTGCCAGGGACATGACGATAAAGCTGCTATTCTCGACCCCGGATGGCAAGGTTCTCGGTGCCCAGGTGGTAGGAGGGGATGGAGTGGCGAAGCGCATCGACGTGCTCTCGATGGCGATACAGAAGGGAGCGACCGTCTTTGACCTGGAAGAGAGCGAGCTATGCTACGCGCCACAGTTTGGGGCTGCCAAAGACCCGGTGAACATCGCCGGGATGATTGCCGCCAACGCTCTCCGGGGAGATGCCCCGCTAGTCCATTGGGAAGATATCGACCGGGCATACTCAATGATTCTTGACGTTCGTACACCGGGTGAGTATGAGGCTGGTCACGTGGAAGGGGCCGTAAATATGCCTGTTAATGCGTTGCGGGGCAGGATGGAAGAGCTGCCGCGTGACCGGGAGATAGTGCCGTACTGCATAGTTGGATACAGGTCCTACTTCGCCACTCGCATTCTGCGGCTTAACGGTTTCAATGTCCGGAACATCATTGGCGGTACAATGTCCCACGACATCTATCAAAGGCTCAGCCGGAGATAGGGTCTGAAAAGCCTATGGCTGTTCGAAAATCAGCGGGCCGCTGTGCTCCAGTTTGGCGGTTGCCGTTCTGGCAGCGAATTCCCCCACTTTGCCGGGGTCACTCACGGTCTGCCTCAGGAAGAGATAACCTGCCATGTAGGTATCGCCACACCCGGTGGGGTCGACCAGTCTCCGGGGAGGAAAGGCGGGAATTTCATAGAACCGGTCCCCGGCATAGATTAGCGAACCCCGGTTACCTCGGGTGATAATGACCTCTGCCGGGCCGTATTCGGACAGCCGCAGTGCCATTCGTCTCAGGTCTTCTTCGTGAGACAGGACACGTGCCTCTTCCTCGTTAGTCTTAAGGATGGTGACCCGTCGCAGAGCTTCTTCTTTGTCCGGCCAGTCCGTCAACCGCACCTGTCCTTCATTACTATCGGTGGTCTCATTCTCCCTGAGAAAGCCCTGCGCATCCAGAGAAACGACGGACCTTTCAGCAAGAGACACTATTACTTCGAGAGGGATATCATCTCTGGTCAACGGGCCGAGGTGGAAGACCTTTGCCTGGATACCATCGACATCTTCAGCAGTGAACGGGAGCGCAATACCGGTTACCTTCTGCCTTCTCTGTTCCATTCCTTCCGGGTAGATGTTTATGAAAGTGGTTGTTTGCGGGCTCTCCCTGAGAAAAACGGCGATCCTATCCCGGTACAGACAATCAAGGAGGCTCCTATCATATTCACTGAGCCTGGTGACGACCGCCACGTCCATACCCAGGCTCTTCATAGCCAGCGATGAATAGCAGGCAGTACCGCCGGGCATCTCCGTTTGCCTGGTGCCGATATTCACTATATCTCTGGTGACGTGTCCAACCACGCAGACATCGAACATGGTCTACCTGTCTCCTCGCAGCAGAATCAACCGTGGACTGCTTCGGCAAATTCCCGTGCGAGTATTACAATATCACTCTTTGAGTGGAATCGCCATCACGGACCAGCGACGGACTTGACGATACGAAGGTCTGGCCTTAACATAATCGTACCGGCCGATATGTACGTCCCGGAATGAGGCGTGTAGCTCTCCGTAGCCTTGCAGAATTGACAAATGACCTGCAAAGCCCTACATTGAAGTCCAGACGAATCGGTCGGATTTAATGACAAGTGGTTCCGGTGTGGAGGTAAAATGACAACTATTGCTTCTTCGACTGACCGGCAGATTGCCGTGCTGGTTGATGTTGAAAACGTTGGTCTATCTTCGATACAGTGGCTCTTCGACCAGCTGGCAGATATCGGGCGGATAATTGTAAAGCGGGCTTATGGCGATTGGTCCGTGGCTGGCAACAAACGTGACCAGCTTCTCGAGCTGGGTATTGAGGCAATCCAGGTATTCCATGCAACCCCCTCGGGTAAGAACACGAGTGATATACGTCTGGGAATTGACGCCGTCGACCTGCTGTACCAGTCTACGGTTGACACTTTTGTTATCGTGTCCGCAGACAGTGATTTCGTGCCCCTGGTAAGCCGACTTCGGGCGGCCGGAAAGATGGTAATCGGTGCCGGGGACAAGAAGAATGCCCCGCACTCACTGGTGATATCGTGTGACCGGTACTACTACCTGGAAAAGCAAGCGAAGCCGCGGGCCAGGGTACACAAGGGAAAGGGACGCAGTTCAGACGTTCTCCTTACCCGTGCCGTTGAGGCCACAATGGATGAGCAGGGCAGGGTGGTCGGGAGCAAGCTTCACCAGGCCCTGCAACGTCTCGACCCGAGCTTCAGCTTTCGTGTGCTGGGTCATTCCACCTTCACCAGGTACCTTGAGGCGTCCCCCGGCGTAAAAGTTACCCGACCGGGAGGGGCGGGAGACGTAACCGTTGAACTCGCCGAGACAGCTACAGTGCCTGCGCCTGCGCCTGTTCCCGAAGTTACCGATACGGGGTGGGATGTCAGGATTGACGCCGCATGGTCAAAACGGGCTGCCGCATCTGGAGACCGGATTCCCGGGCCCAACGCTGCCGGCGATGCCGCCAAGTTTCTCGGTGTCTCCAAGCTGAGTGCCTCGCGATACCGGACTCTGCAGGCCCTGCTCGACGCCAGCGAACTCCTGAGCGGAAAATGGCGGCGTGACGGCAATACCGTAATCAGGCGCTAGTGTAGTGTCTCTAGCACTTCGTTTGCACGCTTGACCTTATTTAAAGAATGGTTTCCGACATACCGGAGAAGGGGAAAATGCCAGGCATGCCACCCGGTGGTGGTATGTAGGGTATGTATTAATCGGCTCTTTAGCAGGAGGGTATTATGACAACGGACTACGACGAAAGGCGGGCGAGGTGGGCCAAGAAGGAGCAAGCGAAAGAAAATGAGGAACGCAAAGGGGAAGTCAAAGTCGGAGAAGCATTGGGCAAGGCAACCGGAAATATCGGAAAAACCGGTGACGTGAGGGTTAGGATTGACAATGTTGAGACACTGAGGTTTAAGCCCTCTGTGGACTTAAAGAAGGGTGATTCCATAAGCGTAACCATCGAAGCGGACTGGACCAGGAGAGGCCAAAAGAATCAAGGGGAGGAACGCAGAGGGGCAGCCAAAGTCGGAGAAGCATTGGGCACGGCAACCGGAAATATCGGAAAAACCGATGACGTGAGAGTTAGGATTGATAATGTTGAGACACTGAGGTTTAAGCCCTCTGTGGACTTAATGAAGGGCGATTCCATAAGAGTAAACATCGAAAAGGTGTAGCCCATACGGTTGCAAACGCTATTGCCTCTCAAACAGCCCCGATAGTTCACTGCTGAAAATAGGAACAAGCGATTTGTGTGATAGCGGATTTCCTTTAGCCGATATTGCCCATTTTGATTCGGAGG
>DATKWT010000183.1 GCA_035529395.1 Dehalococcoidales bacterium
GTCCAGTACCGCCCACCATAACGTACAGAAGGTAGAACTTCTTCTTTCGCCATAGTCATGTTATCCGGTAATAATGGCGAAGTATAGTTCAAGACCACTTCATCACCGGTCAGTATGGGATGATGTGACGGTGGTCTGCGAAGCCGGCGAACGAGTGCCCGAGGAGAGTACGCTTCGGGCGGTAATGCAAAGCCTGGCTCTCACATCTCAGATTTGACATCAGACCAGACAAGACCTTAAACTATCTGATGGTAATGAGTGCTACATCTATCTCAGAACCCCCAAAACCGCCGGTCGGGGGTTCGAGTCCTACCACTCCTGCCAGTTCGGGTGTCCGTGCCGAGGTGGTGGAATCGGTAGACACGCCATCTTGAGGGGGTGGTGAGCGTAAGCTCGTAGGAGTTCAAATCTCCTCCTCGGCACCAGTTTTATTTGCGGAAGTAGTTCAGTGGCTAGAACGCCTCCTTGCCAAGGAGGAGGTCGCGAGTTCGAATCTCGTCTTCCGCTCCATTAATATTCTATTCGAGGAGGTCTAAATGTCACGCTTTGAACTCAAGGGTAAGGTTGCTATTGTTACCGGTGGAGGCTCCGGCATCGGCGAGTCTATCGCCAGAGAGTTCGCCAAGGTCGGTGCCAAAGTGGTGGTCACCAGCCGGAAGCAGGAGAACCTGGACAGGGTAGCCGGGGAAATAAAAGCCGCCGGTGGGGAAGCCCTGGCCATCGCCACCGACGTGCGTGTGCCGGAGCAGGTGGAAAATGTTATCAAGCAGACCGTAGATACGTTCGGCCGGCTCGATATCATGGTGAACAACGCCGGGGCGGGCTTCCCGGTCAAGATAGAGGAGCTTTCCGCCAACGGTTGGGATGTCATCATCAACATCAATCTGAAGGGCGTCTTTCTATGCTCCTCGGCCGCGGCCAGGGTGATGATTCCCCAGAAGAGCGGCAAGATTATCAACATCGCGTCTGTGGCCGGCATAAATGGTTCCCCGAGCATGTCCCACTACGGGGCAGCCAAGGCGGGCGTTATCAACTTCACCAAGAGTTGCTCGGTGGAGTGGGCACAGCACAATATCAACGTCAACTGCATTGCTCCCGGGATGATTGAGACCGAAGGCGTGCGGTCACAGCAGATACTAACCGCAGAGCGGGCCGGAGACGGTACCGCTGCTCCGGCACTCAGGCTTCCCGGTAAGGTCGAGGATATCGCCAATCTGGCCATCTTCCTCGCCTCCGAAGAGGCCGGCCATATCACCGGGGAGATGTTTGTCTGCCGCGGTGCCGGTGGGTAGGCCGGGTCGCTGGGCAGTGATGTAAACCCTAACCTGTGATATCAATACCGCCATGACCCCGGGATTGCCTGACAGTGCCGGGGTGGGCTATACTATGTTACTCTGTCGGCAGAAGAAACCAAACAAAGGAGGTGCGTAGTATGGCTACGGGCAATGGGACCCTGGCAGGGAAGGTGGTCATTATTACCGGCGGGGGTACCGGATTGGGCAAGGCAATGGCGCTCCTTATGGCCAAGGAAGGGGCCGACATCGTAGTTGCCGCCCGCCGTGTCAATGCCATCGAACAGACCGCCAGGGAAGTGAAAGACATGGGGAGAAGGGCGCTGGCAATTCCCACCGATGTCACCGACTCCCAGCAGGTCAACAGCATGGTGGAGCGGACGATTGCCGAAATGGGCGGGATTGATATCCTGGTCAACAACGCCGGTATCGTCCGCGGGCAGGTACCCAAGCCCCTCTGGGAGCTCTCCGACGAGGAATGGCACCTGGGCATTAACACCAACCTCAGCGGCGCCTTCTACTGCTGCCGGGCAGTAATGAAGCACTTCGTCGATCAGGGACACGGGAAAATTATCAATATCGCCTCTGGTAACGGGATGCGCGGCTCACGAGGCGACTACATGTACGGTACCGCCAAGGCCGGTGTAATCAATCTCTCCCGCGTGCTGGCGATAACCTTTGCCCAGAACAACATCCAGGTCAACTGTATTGCTCCCGGATTTGTAGACGTACGTCACATGCAGCCGGAACCGCCAACCAGCGAGGTAACCCGGACCGCCAAGTTTATTCCGGTAGGGCGTTTCGGTGTGCCGAATGATATCGGTCATCTGGGCTTGTTCCTGGCATCGGAGGCTTCGGACTACATCACCGGCGGCCTGTTTCCAAATGACGGCGGCGGGCTTGCTGGAGGCGTAACTCCGACCGGATATGCTCCCGTCATCGAGATGGAGGAGGACTAAGATGGGCTCTAATGAATTCAGCCTTAGTGGGAAAACAGCCCTGGTTGCCGGCGACAGTAAATACTGGAGCAAGTATGCGGGGGCAGCCCTGGCCGAGGCCGGCGCTGACGTTGCCATCGCTGCCCGAAACACGAAGCGACTGGAAGAAGCCGCCGAGGAAGTACGCCACCAGGGACAAAAAGCAATCACCATCCCTACCGATACCACCGATGCGTCACAGGTGCAGAAGATGGTAGAACAGGTCGTTGCCGAGTTTGGCAGGATTGATATCCTGGTCAATGCGTCCGACCTGCTGTTCGCCAGACCCTTCCTGGAAGTATCGGAGGGCGAGTGGCGCCGTGTCCTGGATACCAACCTGACGTCCGCATTCCACTGCTGTCAGGCCGTGGGCAAGCAGATGATTGAGCAGAAGAAGGGCCGTATCATCAATCTACTCTCAGGTCTTGCCGAGAGGGGCGTGGAGAACTTCTCCGCATATTGCGTCTCCATGGGTGGTGTACTACAACTCACCCGGGCCCTGGATATCGAATGGGCCAAACACGGCATCACGGTGAACGCTATCGGTACCGGCTGGATGTCGGAGGTGGAGAAGACCGGAGCGCCTCAGGAAGAACTACTCATGAAGTACATGCCCTTGAAGAGGTACGGTCATCCCCGCGAGATGGGCCCATTACTGGTTTACCTGGCGTCCGATACTACGGACTTCTTCAGCGGGCAGTTCCTCTACGTCGACGGCGCGGTGATGTCCCACCTCTAGTGGGTGATGTCCCACCTCGAGTGTACTGAAAAACCCTTTCGACCAACCCCCGTGCGGCCCAGATGGGCCGCCTCCCCCTTCCTGGCCAGGAAGGGGGTAGAGGATTATATCTGGGGGACACCGGCAGAATCTGGTTTCGGATTCTGCTAACGTCATTCTGTAAGAATGACGCCCAGACACCCCTGCCAAAGGAGGCTTCGGCCCCTCTCAGAAGAGGGGCTTGGCCCCTTCTGAGGGGCACCCCCCTTCTGAGGGGGCTCCCTCTGGACTCCCCTTTTTCATTACCCTGTTAGTGGGAGATGTCCTGCCTTTATCGATAGTCCCGACCATCATACACCGTGACTCAATCGAGTGGCCAGGGCTGCAGGAAGGCCCTGCGCCATCATACTGGCCTGGGTGGCGCGAATATCGTACGGAACGCGGTGCAGGTTCACTACACGCGCGTCACTATCGTAGATGGCATAGCTGGCACGCGGGTCGCCGTCGCGCGGCTGTCCCACCGCGCCAGGGTTGATGATAAGTCGCCTCTCACCGAGTACCAGTGGACTTTCCGGCTCGAAATGATGCGCGGCGCATCCCCCGGTCTCCTCACAAGCGAACACCAGGGGGCTGTGAGTGTGCCCCACGAAGCAGAACCTGGTCCTGAAATGGGCAAGATTTTCCTGTGCGCTCCAGGTTGAGAGCAGGTACTCCCAGATGGGCTCTCTGGGGCTGCCGTGGGTCAGGGTGAAGTCGCCCTTCTCAATGACCAGGGGCAAATGGCTCAGGTAATCACTCTCATCGGGTGTCAATTGCCTGGCTGTCCATCTATTGGCTGTGGCGGCATCGGGGTTGAAGACGGAGATGTCCACCTTGCCGATGGCTGCCCCGTCGTGGTTGCCCATGACACAGACATGGTTCATCTGGCGAAGCCTGGAGATACAATCATGAGGGTCCGGTCCGTAGCCGACGATGTCTCCGAGGCACCATACCTCATCTACCCCACCACGGCGCTTAATATCATCCAGCACCGCGATGAGGGCTGCCAGATTGGAATGGATATCGGCAAGAATAGCGTAATGCATGTTGTCTGATAAGGGCGTCTTCTCACCGGAATTATAACCCGGCCCTGCAGCCAGTACAAGAGCATGTGCTCATCCGTACATTAGTGACACAAGGCAGGCGTCATCATGTGAGGTGAAGCCCGCCACTGGAGAGTACCTGTACGGTTAGCTATGGTATACTGGCCGCCTCCTCATGTGGTAATGCCTCATCCCCCTTACCCCCCAATATTCATATATATGTGTGGGAAGCAGGCTTTACCTGCTTCCCACACAAGAAGAAAACTTACCCCCTCTCTGCAGGGAGGGGACCAGGGAGTCGTTAGGAAGTGACAGGCAACGATAAGCCCGCCACTGATGTACCGGGCGACTGCACAATATTAGTTTAGCCTGTTGCAATAGGGTATAATAGGCTGGCGGTCTTCGTAAAAACAGTATCAACATCATGCGTGAGGTGGTCATGCTGGTGAAGCTGCCCTTCGAGGAAGCCGCACAGAATAGAAGCCTTTACATAGATGGCAGTCTACACGATTGAATTTCAGCCACTGGGCCGGAGAGGCCGGTGCCGGGATGGTCAGTCCATAACGGACTGTGCCCGGGGATTGAGTATCGGCATCAACTACATCTGCGGGGGTGTCGGTACCTGCCAGTCCTGCAAGGTGAGGGTCACCGGTGGGACGGTCTCTGCCCCGACCTCCGGTGAGATGGATGCCTTCTCCCCTGAAGAGCTGGAAGCCGGCTGGCGGCTGGCCTGCCAGACCCATCCTCTCAGTGACTGCACTGTGACTGTGCCCACCGAATCGATGACGACTCCGCAGCGGACTCAGGTGGAGGGTCTGGAGATAGCGACCGAGCCGGAACCGCCAGTCCGTGCCTATGACCTGCGACTGAACCCCCCTTCTCTCTCCGACCAGCAGGCTGACGCTGACCGTCTGCTGGAGGTACTCCGCCAGCAGCACAAGGTGTACTGCCGACGGGTCGATATCGACGTCCTCCGTGCTCTCTCCCGGCAGCTACGCTCACGGGACTGGCAGTGTCAGGTCTCAGTTCGTGATGATGAAGTGGTGGCTGTCGGTGAGTGTGCTG
>DATKWT010000184.1 GCA_035529395.1 Dehalococcoidales bacterium
CCGAGTGTAACCGCTTCCGTCTCACCGCTGACGGCGGCCTGCGACCGTGCCTCCTGGATGATGATGAAATCGACCTCAAGGGCCCACTGCGCTGCGGCGCTACCATCGAGGAGTTGGAGCAAATGATACTGAAAGCGGCCACCCTGAAGCAGGAGCAGCACCACCTTGCTGAAGAAGTCGTCCCCGAGAAACGGCAAATGCGGCAGATAGGCGGCTAGGGCGACCTGTTTACCTCCCGCATCCACACCCGAGGTACACGCACATCGGGGTACGCGTGCTTGCCGTCCGGCGACCAATGAACTCGGAAGACGCCAAATGCTGCGAGCACTGCGCTGACAGCATGGTCAAGCGCGCCGGCGAGAAGCCGGTTCCTCTCTGGTACGGTCAGCTAAGGTCTAACGCTCCGTTTCGGACCGGCATTTCTCTTCAAGGTGGGCTGGGCGGCCCTGATGAATCTACATGTGATCGGCCTGGTATCACGGGGGTCGATGATATCGATAACGTCTCCCGCCTCAGCCGCCCGGAATGGAGAGCGAAAGCCGACCAGTTTCTCCTCCAATTCCTTACGTTTTGCTTCAGGGTCCGGGGCCGATTCGATGACTCTTCGATAGGCAGCAGCGACACCACCTTCTATTGGAATTGCACCCCATTCGCCACTGGGCCAGCCTAATCGCAGGTTAAGCGTCATCATACCACCACCACCGGCACTGGAGAATGCGTCTCCACCCATCCCATAGGACTTTCTGAGGGCAATATGCACTTTGGGAACGCTTGCTTCCTGGGCTGCCATAACGGCTACCATCCCGTAGCGCATTGTACCCTCCTTCTCTGCTTCAGACCCAATCATAAAACCCGGTACATCGCCGAGGAGTAGCAACGGAATGCTGAAACAGTTACACAGGTCGATAAAACGGGCCATTTTTTGTGCAGCCTTTCCGATCATAGCACCGGCATGTACCATCGGGTTGCTCGCCAGCACCCCGACAACATAGCCATCCATGCGGGCAAAGGCTGTTATCACCGCGGCACCGTAGTATTTACGCATCTCGAAGAATTCACCTTTGTCGACGAGAAGACGGATCACCTTGTACATATCGTATGGTCTTTTGCGGTTGATAGGCACGATACCCAGAAGCTCTTCCTCACGTCGATTTGGGTCGTCTCCCATATCTTTACGAGCAGTCACCTCGTACACATTATCAGGCATATAGCTGAGAAATCCCCGTATCTGTCGGAAGGCGTCCTCTTCATCCTCGGCTTCGTTATCGATTACTCCTGTTTCGCGGGTATGCCTCCTGGTACCACCAAGGTCGTCTTTCGGGGTATTCTCGCTGAGGGCCCGGGATACAACCGGGGGACCGGCAGGGAATATCTGTCCGGTTCCCTTAACCATTATGGAAAAGTGAGACAATACGGCACGGGCGGCTACGTGCCCGGCACATGAGCCCACAACTGCCGACACCACTGGCACTTTTTGCAGTAATTGAACATCCCACCACCACTGTGTGCCCGGAGGGAGCGACATTCGGCCACCTCCTCCCCCTTTCTGACCGCTTCCCTCATAGCTGGCTGCACTAGCTCCAGCTCCGTCACAGAGTTGCACAAGCGGTATTCCGTATTGAAGTGACATAGGCTGCATGAATAACCGGGCATCCTTATGCATACCGGCGGGACTACCGCCACTGATGGTAAAGTCCTCACCACCGACAGTTACCTGACGACCGTCTATCTCAGCCAATCCCTCTACAAAAGCGCCGGGCAGGAAGTCAATTATATCGCCGTTCTCGTCGTATATGCCCCTGCCCATCAATGAGCCAACTTCAAAGAAGGTGTCTTTGTCCACCAGTCTGTCTATGCGTTCGCGAATGGTTAGTTTGCCCTGGTCATGGTGCCGGGCGATACGTTCCTTACCACCCATCCGCTTCACCGCTTCCCTTCTCAGGCGCATCTCCTCGATGGCAGCCTCCCACGGCATGCCCATCTTCCAGGTAGTAATCTTCTCGAATTCATCGCCACTTGTCATCCTGGCTCCTTCCCTGGTTGATTCTCACTTATTCTACTACTGGGGACTCCCTTATTGCCAGTGCCTGAACTTGTTCAGGCCTCATCGGGCACATGACCAGCCGGCACAACCCGGTCCTCGATTGTTGCAGCATTACTCCGCATGGCCATGCACGTACCTGTTCTGACTTAGAGGGAGACGCCATGCCAGCCGACCGGCAGGGCCTGCTTTCCCACCGGAAAGCCTACTTACTCGCCTGCTGCGGGGTCGACTCCAGCCACGACTGACTCGCCTCCAGGTTCCTGTGCGCCAGGCCCGCTTGCGCAATCCCGCCCTTGTCGTCGAGGGGGCGTTCCGTATCCCGCAACTCGGTAGCGATAAAGTAGTTCTGGTAGGCCACTTCAACCTCCGCGGTATAGCCCATGGTATCCTGCATGTGGTTAACGCTGAACTTGACAGTGCGCAGACGTGCCGGGTCCCTGATATAGTTATCGGCGACCCGTCCGGCGTAGGCCAGCGTTTCCTCTTCAAGTCGCTCCCGTGGAAAGACCCGGTTGACAAAGCCATGCTGGTAGGCCTCCCAGGCCGTCATGAAGCGGTGCTCGAACAGGATTTCTTTCGTCTTGCGCGGCCCGATGTCCCACGGCATGGAGAAATACTGCACGTGCGAGGGTAGAAACAGGGTATCTTCGGACGCAAACAGGACATCCATGGCCGCAGCGAATATCCACCCCCCGAAGATGCAGTAGCCGTGCACCATGGCGATTGTCGGCTTGGGTACGTTCCGCCAGCGCAGGCTGTTTTCCAGGCAAATGGCACGTGTCCGCTTGTACCGTTCCAGTGTCGTTGTTGGGAAGCCCAGTTTATCACGCTCCTCCAGTTCCTCGGGCGTACCCAGGTCATGCCCGGCAGAGAAATGCTTCCCTTCCCCGGAGAGAACAATGGCTCCCACTTGGTCATCCTCGGCCGCCTGGACAAAGGCATCGTCCATCTCGTCACGCATCAGCCGGCTCTGGGCATTGTAGTAGCGTGGCCGGTTAAGTATTATGCGAGTTACCTTCCCGGGCTGGTAGATAATATGCTTGTACTCCATGGTAGAATCCCCTCCTTCTCCGGAATCACATAACACAGGTGGTTGAAGTAGCATCCGCAGACTTATAGTCTGGTATTGTGCTATGTTAAGGCCCTGCTGGGCGGGTGTCAAGGCTTCACGATGGCGGGTAGAAGAACGTCATCTGGTGTCTGCCCCGGGTGTCCTTTTACTTCTGGCGGCCCTGCGACTGCATGAAGGCCCGGAACCTCCGCAGGTCCTCTTTGGAACCCACCAGCTTCCCCGAAGGAGTGGCAGTCAGTCCCCAGTAGCGCTGCAGACCCTCCAGGCACTCCTTCTGGTGCAGGCTGGCCTGCCAGTCCCGGCAGGCCTGTGGTCTCAGCGGGTGAATCTTGCAGGATGCTGCCTTACCATCGTCTGTGGCCGGATTAAGGAAGACGCAGGCGTCCGTATCCGTATCAAGGAGAAAACGGCCCGGCTCGAACCAAGCATCATCAATATACCTGTCCAGGAATGCGTCCAGAGACATCCCCAGGGCCAGAGCGATAGTCTCCGCTTCGGCAGTAGTCAACGGCGGCTGGTACCGGGTGCAGCACAGCCCGCATCGGAAGCACGGTATCGCCATACCAGTCGACGCGGAACCATCCGGACTATCCAGCGACACCCTGCTATCCTTACGCTTCAGTCTCATCATAGTGATTATAGCGCGGGACGGGGCAGATGTTAAGCGAGGCCTTTTAGCTTGTTGCGAAATGGTCTCGGAATCCCTACAATCAGAGCAATGAGTGACATCGTCGACAAGATACGAAAGAGAATGAGGCAGTCCCGGTACAGGTCAAGGACCGTGTCCATAACGCACCTGCCGGAAGCGCAGGATACGGTTGGGGAACTCGTCAGGCAGGGACTCCTGAATGGGCGATTGCATGAAACATGGCGTTTCTACTTGAAGACCAATGAAAAACTGCCCGAGGCGAAGACAATCGTGGTCGTGGCAATGCCTCAACCGATCACGCGTCTCAGCTTTGAATGGCAGGGAATCACTTATCCCGCAGACATCCCGCCGGATTACTTTGCGAAAACAGCAAATGAATCTCGTGCCGAAGGAATTCTAGAGAGTGTGCTGGAGACTGCCGGATACAAGGTAGTAAAAGCTCATCTGGCATTGAAAACGCTTGCGGTGCGAAGCGGACTGGCAAGATATGGTAGAAACAATATCAGCTATGTGCCGGGGATGGGTAGCTTCTGCCACCTGGTCGCTTTCTATACCGATTGTCCCTGTGAAGAGGATAACTGGCAGGAATCTAAAGCCATGGAAGCCTGTGAAAACTGCTCGCTCTGCCGTGAGAACTGCCCGACTGGGAGTATTACCACCGACCGCTTCCTGATTCACGCTGAAAACTGCCTGGGCTCTCTGACCGAGAGAGAGCCGGATTTCCCCTACTGGGTTCAGCTTCAGCCCGACTGGCACAATGCCCTCATTGGCTGTATGCGCTGTCAATTCGTGTGTCCGGTGAATAGGCCATATCTACGCGAGATCGTGGCGGGTCCATCTTTCTCTGAAGAAGAAACCGGCCTGATTCTGAACAGGACGCCTTTAGAGAAGCTGCCTCCGGAGACTCAGCAGAAGCTGGAGATTTCTGATGGGGTTTACCCGTTTGTGGCGCCAAACCTGAGTGCACTCATTGAGAAACAGAGGCTGGCTGCACAGAGATAGTTAGACCGACACAACGTATCGACGCTGCCGCTATCTTCGGTGCTGCGCGAAAAGCACCACCCTGAGATTGCGCCACTCTTCTGCGCGTGCGCGGTTTTCTGTCCTAGGTCTCGCAACAAACAACCCTTTGCTTTCCTTTCGTCCAGCTTTTATAATCAGATACGACTCAGGAACTGGCAGAGGAGGGTACCGTGGAAGGACGCCTCGAAGACCTGCTGGGCAGGATGACGCTCGAAGAGAAGGTATCGATGCTGGCCGGCACCGACCCCTGGCACACGAAAGGTATCGAGCGCCTCGGGATTCCGCCTGTAAAGATGACCGACGGTCCGCATGGGACACGGACGATGCCCGATGACGACCCCAGCGACACGATACCGGCCACCTGCTTCCCGACCGGTTCGGCTATGGGAGCTACCTGGAATACGGAGTTGATTGAGAGGGTTGGTATTGCCCTTGCCGAGGAGACCATAGCGATGGGGTGCCACATAGTCCTCGGACCCTGCGTCAATATCCACCGATCTCCGCTGGGCGGGCGCAACTTCGAAAGTTTCTCCGAAGACCCCTATCTGGCAGCGCGAATGGCGGTTGCCCACATAAGCGGCGTCCAGAGTCGGAACGTCGGCACCTCCATCAAGCACTTCGCCCTGAACAACTCGGAGTTCGAGAGGTTCACTATCAGCTCCGAGGCATCAGAGAGGGCAATCCGGGAGATATACTTCCCCGCCTTCGAGGTAGCCGTTCGGGAAGCACGGCCCTGGACGGTGATGAGTTCCTACAACCGTATCAACGGGGTCTCTGCTTCGGAGAACAGGTGGCTGCTTACCGAGGTTCTCAAAGACGAATGGGGGTTCGAGGGGTTCGTGGTGTCCGACTGGGGGGGCGTCTACAATCTGGTACCGGCGGCGAACTCCGGACTTGATATGGAAATGCCCGGCCCGGCGCGCTTCTTCGGGGAAGCACTGGTGGAGGCCGTGAGGGAAGGCAGGGTTAGCCAGGAATTAATTGACAACATGGTCTGCCGTATCCTGCGCATCGTCGAGAAGTCCGGCGCGTTCGAAGAGGTGAGAAGCCTGTCTCTTGAGGACTCGGACACCCCGGAGCACCGGGCGCTGGCCCGCGAGACTGCCAGTGAAGCGATTGTCCTTCTCAAGAATGACCGGGAGTTACTCCCTTTGAAGCGGGAGCAACTCACATCGATAGCCGTTATCGGTCCCAATGCAACTGAGGTCGGGATTGAAGGTAGTGGTAGCTCACGAGTCAGGCCCAACTATACGGTGACACCGCTGGAAGGCGTCACACGGCTGTGTGGCGATTCCGTTCAGGTACGCCACGAGATAGGCTGCCGGTACAACCGTCTGACTCTGGAGCTTAACGCGCAGCACCTGATACCCGCCAGTAGGGAAGGATGCGGGCTGACCGGCGAGTACTTCAACAACAACGACCTGTCCGGCGACCCGGTGCTGACCAGGGTTGACAGCAGGTTCTCCCTGAGGTGGCGCAGCGGGGTCTTCCCCGTACCAGGCATCGATAGAGACGATTTCTCCATCCGGTGGACGGGGTCCTTCCTGGCCCCGGAGTCCGGGGACTACCGGTTCGGGCTGCTCACCGACGGCTTCGGGCGCATCTATGTCGACGACCAACTCGTGGTCGAGAAATGGTCCGGTGAGGCCGAGGAAGACCTCTTCCTCCGCGGCGAGAGGACGGGTACCTTCAGAATGGAGGCCGGTAAGTCCTATGCCGTGAAGATAGAGTACTGGTGGAACCCCGAACGCGCCTGGCCTTTCCGCCGTATCCGGCTGGGATGCGAAACCCCTCTACCGGACAACCCCATCGCGCGTGCTGCCGATGCGGCCGCCTGTTCGGATGTTGCCCTGGTCTTTGTCGGCACTACGGAGGAATACGAAAGCGAGGGTTTTGACCGCGAGAGCATGGACCTGCCTGGCGCTCAGACGGAGCTTATCGAAGCCGTGGCCCGTGCCAACAAGAATACCATCGTGGTCCTCAACACCGGTGCCGTAGTCTCAATGGATGGGTGGATTGACCGCGTGCCCGCCGTGCTTGAAACATGGTTCGCGGGACAGGAATGTGGCAATGCTATCGCCGACATCATCTTCGGCGAAGCCAACCCCTCCGGGAAGCTGCCGGAGACCTTTCCCCGCCGCATAGAAGACAACCCTGCCTTTGTCAACTACCCCGGCGAAAACGGCAGGGTGCTCTATGGCGAGGGCATCTTCGTTGGCTACCGCTACTACGACACCAAGAAAATCGAGCCCCTGTTCCCCTTCGGGCATGGCCTTTCCTATACCACATTCGAATATGGCAAGCTGACTATACCGTCGGAAGTGGCGGTTGATGATGACCTGACGGTGAGTATAGACATCACCAACACGGGTAAGAGGGAAGGAAAAGAGGTCGTCCAGCTATATATTCGTGATATCGAGTCGAGCCTGGTGAGGCCGCACAAGGAGTTGAAGGGCTTTACCAAGGTGAGTTTGAAGCCCGGGGAGATCCGGACGGTGAGCTTTGCCCTGGGACAGAGAGACCTCTCATTCTACGATCCGGACCGGCAGGAGTGGGTGGCCGAACCCGGGGAATTTGAGGTACTGGTCGGCAGCTCCTCGCGGGATATACGGGCTACAGGCTCTTTTACCCTGAAGCCATAACGATACCGGTACATTTCCAGACAGGAGACGGACAATGACGGAACTGAGCCACGTAAACTCAAGCGGAGAGGCCCGCATGGTGAATATTGGCAATAAAGCTGACACGGTGCGCGAAGCGGTAGCCAGGGGCACAGTAGTGATGAAGCCGGGCACCCTGGAACAGGTGAAGACGAATACCCTCAAGAAAGGGGATGTCCTCGCTGTGGCCCGTGTTGCCGGCATCATGGCCGCCAAGAAAACGTCCGACCTGATACCGCTGTGCCACACGATACTCATTGACGAGGTCGCTGTTGAGTTTGATGTGTCCGGGGAGGACTGCATCGACATAACCGCACGGGCAAAGAGTACCGGCAAGACCGGAGTGGAGATGGAGGCCCTGGTGGCCGCCTCGGTCAGCGCCCTGACCATCTACGATATGTGCAAGGCGGTGGACAAGGGCATGACCATTAAGGAGATTTATCTGGAGAGCAAGACCGGCGGCAAGAGCGGGACGTACCGTCGCAAGAAAGGTTGAGGAGTGGACCGGTGGAAATAGCGGTGGCGCAGGATGCTCATGTCCCCGGCATAGTGGAGGTCTGGAAGGAGTTTATGGACTTCCACAAGGATATTGACCCACACTGGACAAGGGCTGAAGATGGTCAAATCCACTTCGAGAATCGGGTGCAGGAGTCGATCGTGTCGGAGGACGCCCTTGTGCTAGTCGTACTGGCGGAGAACCGAGTGGTTGGCTACTCTCTGTCCGAGAAACGCAAGAACCCTCCAGTGCTGGCAGAGCAGGAATATGGGTATATCTCCGATATGGCGGTGACGGCGAATTCCCATCGACAAGGGATCGGCGAGCAGATGCTGGCTAGGATTCTGCAGTGGTTCGAGTCGCACAGCGTGGATAGAATCGAGTTGAGCGTGGCTTCCGCGAATGAAATCGGGTACTCTTTCTGGCAGAAGCACGGCTTCCGGGAATTCTTGCGCGAACTGTACCTGCAGAGGAAATAGTGCGGGTTCTGCCTGGGGAGAGCGTCCTACCGGGTAGCCTCCCGCACCAGGTGTCCGAGCTCCGGCAGGATTACCTTGTCCATTGCCAGGGTTGCCGCGCCCAGTGAGCCGGGGAAGCAGAGGATGACCTTACCGCCAATAACTCCGGCGGTCGCCCGGCTCATGATGCTGCCGGTGCCAATCTCCTGGTAGCTCAGGGACCGGAACAGCTCCCCGAATCCATCCAG
>DATKWT010000185.1 GCA_035529395.1 Dehalococcoidales bacterium
GGCCGGTGACCTCTCGCTGCCTGACTAGGACCTAATGCCACAAATTCGCGCAACATTCAGATTGCTTCGGTGTCTCTTCGCTTTGCTCAGAGCCCCGGCTCGCAATGACATGTGAACAGGGTGAGACCCTTCGCTATGCTAAGGGTCTCACCCTGCCGAACATACCAGACAACTGAGTGCTAGTGTAGTGTCTTACAAATGCCTTGACAACGCAGGCTGCCATTGCCAGACAAGCAAAGCCGTATCACCGTATGCGAGACGACGCGCCAGTTGTCATCCTGAGCGAAGCGAATGGATCTCGTGGTGGTGGGTAATGGGTTCTCCTTCCCCACCCCGGATTCTTCTTCGTCCTTCGGGTTATTGAGATGACGGACTCCTCCAGAATGACAACGTGGATTGTAATGCCATATACGAGATACTACACTAGATACTAGGGACCTTCACTAACCCCGATGCTGTCCATTTCCGCTTCTAAATCCCGCCTGATACGCTCTGCATCGGTGGAAAGTATCTCCCATTCCCTGGTGAGAGTGTCTATCGACTCCCTTAACTGGCGGTGCTTCTCAATGGAACGGACTACCCGGTCACTTTTCTGGTACTGTCCCTGGTCAGCGAACCGGCCTTCGATATCCTTCAGTTCAGCCTCGAGGCGCGAAAGTTCACCTTCAATCTCGGTAAGGCGTTTCTTCACCGGAGCGCTCTTTCGGTAGTACCGGTTCCTCAGTTCACCCTCCTCCTGCTTGTGCAGGCGCGTCTGCTTACGCAAACGAAGTCTGTCCCCGGTGTTCTCCCCTGCCCTGTTAGCAGGTATCGCCTCCCGAACGGATGCCTCATGCCTTCTTTCCCCGGACTCACGCCCGTAGAGATAGCTATCGTAGTCGCCCGGGAACACCCGAAGCCGGCCATTCCGTATCTCGATTATCTTGTTGGCAATCTGGCTGATGAGGGTACGGTCGTGCGTGATGAAGCACAGAGTACCACGGTAGGCTTCCAGGGCATCGGTCAGTATCTCGCGTGAGGGGATATCCAGATGGTTGGTCGGCTCGTCCATGAGAAGGAAATTAGCCGGCCGAACGAGCATTTTCGCCAGGGAGATACGGGCTTTCTCGCCGCCAGAGAGGACGGATATCCTCTTAAAAACATCGTCTCCACTGAAAAGGAAGGCACCGGCAATTCCCCGCAAAATCTGCTCCGTTTCATCATTGGCAACACGGCGCAGTTCCTCGAGTACGGTGTTATTCGGGTCAAGAAGCTCAAGCTGGTGCTGGGCATAGTATCCTCCGGTCACCTTATGACCAAGCCCGCGCTCACCCCGCTCGAAGGGGAGTACCCCGGCAAGAATCCTGAGCAGGGTTGTCTTGCCGGCGCCATTAGGCCCCACCAGGGCTACCCGGTCACCCCGGTAGAGGGACAGATTGAGTTCCTCGTAGACAACATTCGAATCATAGGCTTTCCGGACATTGGTCAGCGTAACGACTTCCTGACCGCTCCGAACCGGTGAAGGAAAGGTGAACCGCACTTTCTTTGTCGACCTCGGCACCACCACCCTCTCCATCTTCTCCAGGCGTTTTATACGGCTCTGTACCTGGCTGGCCTTGGTGTTCTTAGCACGGAACCGCTCTATAAAGCGCGTCTCATGCTTTATCCTCTGCTCCTGTTTTCTCGCCGCAGCCTGCTTCGTCTCCAGGTTTCTCTGGTTGGCATACACGTAGCTGTCATAGTTGCCACTGTGCAGAACGACCTCTTCCGGTTCAAAGGCCAGTACTTTCCCTACCACGCGGTTAAGGAAGGCGCGGTCGTGCGAAGTGACCAGCACCGCTCCCTGGTACCTAGCCAGGTAGCTCTCGAACCAGATACAGGACTCCAGGTCGAGGTGGTTAGTCGGCTCATCCAGCAGCAGCAGGTCAGGCCCGACCATGAGGAGCCTGGCAAGACGGGACCGCATCAGCCAGCCACCGCTGAACTCGCTCAGGGGCCGCTCGAAGTCCGATTCGGCGAAACCAAGCCCGCCGAGGATAATCTTCGCCTCATGCTCGGCATCGTAGCCACCGGCTACCTCGTAGCTGTGCTGGAGACTGCCAAGCTCTTCCAGGAGTGCAGGCGTGTTCTCCGAGTCCGGCTCTTCGGCCAGCGTTTCCTGCAGTACCTCAATCCTGTGAGCGAGCCCCGTTATCCGCGTTGAGGCGCTGGCAACATCCGCCAGCAGTTGACCTTCGGGTGACTGCGCAATGTCCTGCTCCAGATAGCCGATGGTCATACCCCGGTGCATGGTCACACTGCCCGCATCCGGCCGGATATTACCCACAATAATCTCGAAGAGGGTGGTTTTCCCGCAGCCGTTCGGCCCGATAACGGCCACCCGGTCTCTGGCACCCACGGTGAAACTGACGGTACTGAACAGGGTCCGGTCCGCATATGCCTTATCTACATTTGTTACAGTCAACATTGTCAATCACGCACCACAGATAATTATACCGTCGCCGGAGTCCAAAAGGAAACATGAAGAGAGACTGCTCCGAAGAAAAAGCGCCGTGATGGGTCTAGCGGTCAATCACGGCAATCACCGGCAGGTGGTCGGAAGCGGTGGTCACAGGTACGAAGACTTCGCTCACCTGTAAGTCTGCGGATACCCATACGTAGTCAATCCGCTGGTAGGGGTCAACCGAGTTGAAGGTGTCTGCCGGTGAAGGGTCCACCGTTCCCGCAGCATCGATAAGCCCCGACTGCCGCAATGTCTCCATCTCCGGTGCGGCCGACTCGGCATTGAAGTCGCCAAGTACAACGGTATTACTGGTGCCATTGAGGAACTGCACGAGGCTGGCCGACTGGACCTGCCGTACCTCCGAATCTTCCTCAAGGTGATGGTAGTGGGTGGCAATTATGCGTAGCCGGTTTCCATCCCCGAGGTCTATCATCGCGGATGTGAACCCGCGCAGTATGAAGAGGTCACGCGGCGGTAACTCGTGACTCTCGTGCTCAATGATGGGATACCGACTCAGTATCGCGTTGCCCCAGAGCGGGTCGGCGGTGGGACCGGATACATAGGGCATGCCCAGCCGCTGCGAGAGCCAGGTCAGCATATCGACCCGGCCACTGATTACCCAGCCCCGGGAGACCTCCTGGAGAGCTACGATATCGGGACGACTTTCTTCAATGACCATGGCCATGGCTTCCATGCCGAGATAGCCGGTGGGACTGAAACCGTTGTGCAGATTATAGGTCATCACCCTGACAGGAAATCCATTCCCGGATACCGGGGCAGGTTCCTCCCAGGCAATAGCGCCGGTCAGGGATGGCACAAGCAGGACAACAGCCAGCACTGGAAGCAGCCATAACCGCTGGCTAACGCCGATTCTATCACGCAAGCCGGCTATGGACAGTAATACGCAGAGCGTCATCAGAGATGCAGACACAATTTCAAGAATGGTATTGCTGTAAGGCAGGTTCATCTGATAGACGACGTAGTAGACCAGCAGAAGCACCACCAGCAGTATCATACCCACGCCATTGCCTGCCACCAGTCGTCCAAAACCTGAAGGGCCTCTACGACTGTCAGCGGCAACCGCAAGCGCCACCAGAAGTAATGCGCTGGATATCTGTCCTCCGAATACCGTCAGGGCTGCGAGCCAACCAGGCTCGGGGTACGGGAAAAGGCAAATAACAATAAGCACACTCCCACTGATAAGCGCAATCGGCCACAGTGTACGGCGCTGCCGACCCAGCAGCCAGACTGCCGCAGCCAGGGCAACCAGATTTCCGAAGACCACCCAGCCTGCAGCCAGGGGTAGTCGCCACCCGGTTACCGCCGCCAGGCGGGCAACATTCTGGAGCACCACAAGCTGCAGGAAGAAGAACGGACCAATGAACAGCCAGGCAGTAGTGCTCAGTCTCGGGACCACAGATTGACCACTCACAGCGTCACGTGTTGCCGCCCCGCCAGCCAGGAACAACCACTGGAACACCACCAGCAGAGCAGTCACCAGCAGCGCCGCCCAGGACATCTGCCAGACAGGGTCATAGGTCAGAAACGCACTGTGGAGTGCGGTGTCCAGGGCCAGCCCGAGCAGGAGGCCAAGAACAAAGTGACCGGCAACCGAGCCGTTACGACGTCGCGACTCATCCAGGCCGATTGGCAGGTACATCACGAACAACGCCGTCCCGACCATCGCCAGGATGAGGTTGAAGAATGGCTCACCCCACCATACCTGCATCAGCAGACGGAGCAGCCCCAGGCCACCGGCAGTGACCACTATCGCGCGACTGCTCCCCAGTAACCGGCGCAGTCCTCCAGCCAGTAAGGCCGTCAGAAAAACGGCAAGAGCCGCTATCCCAAGGTAGACGGCACCGAGGCCAAAGCGGTCGCCCAGTGTCCACGTCAGTCCGGGAATGAGTACTCGCAGCACCTGAAGCCCGAACATCACGGTTAGAGCCGGCAGGCCTACCTCTGAAATGACGGGCCGCCCCGCGAGCGCCCCTATGGAGTGCAGGACTGCCGTTCCTGACATGGCATTATTCTCAGGCATCTTCTCTCCCTGGAATACGTATGGAATCCCTCACAGGTGAGAGCCTTCACAAGTGAAAGCCTTCACAAGTGAAAGCCTTCACAAGTGAAGGGGGGTGTTTTGTCCTCGCAGACAGTCACTGCTGTACAGAATTGACCCTGCCGCAGTGTGGACATCGCACGCTGGTTGTGCGCAGCTTGGGCGGTACTCTCAGCCTGGTACCGCAGTCACAGTCTACGGTGCGGTACTTTTTCATTTGCCACATCAGGTCGGATACCTCGCGAGTGCGTTCCACTTTGTCAGGCTCGCGCTCTACCGGCGTGGTATCTTTTACCGCTCCCCTGATGCCAACAGTACCGGCACTGGCAAGCGTTGCACCACCAAGGATATTCTTACCGCCCTTGTGAACGGAACTATATGCATTGTTATAGTCGGTCAATGAGGCACCACCGCCCATGGAACGCAGTATACGTACCCTTTCCGAAATGGGCGGGTGAGTGCTGGTCAGGTCAGCTGCGGCCCTGCCCTTGGCACGGAACGGGTTGATAATGTACATCGGCGCCGTAGCCTTGTTGGCTGCCTGCACCGGCACCGTGGAAGCACCCAGTTTCTCCAGTGCCGAAGCCAGTCCCTCGGGGTATCTGGTGAAGACCGCCGAAGATGCATCGGCCATGTACTCCCTCTTGCGGGAAATGGCAAAGTAGATAAGCTGGGCAATGATAGGTGCCAGTATTGCCAGTACCAGCGCGACAACCATGATTATCATCTGCGCCTGACCACCCCCGGCGCCGGACCGGGAGCTCCTCCGTCCGCCATACATCCCGCCGAAGAGCATCATCCGCGAGCCGAAAAAGGCCAGGATAACAATCGTACCCAGGAGAATCCCACAGAGAGTCATCAGGAGGACATCACGGTTCCTGATGTGGGCTATCTCGTGGCCGATTACGCCCTGAAGCTCGTCACGGTTCAGCTTCTGAAGGAGTCCGGCCGTAACCGCCACGGATGCTTTTTTGGCGTCCCGTCCGGTGGCGAAGGCGTTCATCGACGGGTCGTCGATGATATAGACATCGGGCATCTTCTCAAGCCCGGAGGCAATCTGCATTTCCTCGACGATATTATAGAGACGCGGATGGTCTTCACGCTTTATCTTCTTCGCCCGGGACAGCGTCAGCATGATGTTGTCGCCCTGGAACCAGGCCACCAGGTTCATTATCGCCAGGAGCGCCAGGGCAATCACCAGTCCGCCGATGGCGTTACCGAGGAAGGCCTCGCCCAGTAAATAGCCAATCCCCAGCAGCAGCGCCGCCATTGCGCCGACCAGTATCACCGACCGGATTCGATTTGACCGGATCTGTTCCCACATCATGTCTGGCTATCTCTCTCGCTAGGTGAAACTGACCCTGGGTGCTTCCCTCTCCGCAGGGGCTTCTACCTCGAAGAACTCCTCTTCTTTGAACCGGAACATACCGGCGACCAGGTTGGAGGGAAACATCTGAATCTTGTTGTTGAGGCCGAGAACCGAATCGTTGAAGTACTGGCGCGAGAAGCTGATTTTGTTCTCCGTCGACGTCAACTCTTCCTGGAGCGCCAGGAAGTTCTGATTCGCCTTGAGGTCAGGATAGTTCTCCACCACGGCCAGTAACCGGCCCAGGGCACCGCTGAGCTGCTGCTCGGCCTGGGACTGCTGGCCGACGCCCTGGCCGACCGCCTGTTGCGCCAGGTTACGCGCATTGGTTACGGACTCAAGCGTCTCCCGCTCGTGCTTCATGTAACCCCTGACCGTTTCCACCAGGTTCGGGATGAGGTCGTGCCTTCTCTTGAGCTGGACATCGATTTGTGCCCAGGCATTCTTCATCTGGTTGCGTAGTCGCACCAGACCGTTGTAGATGCCTACGAGAGCAAACACAAGGACAACTACTATTCCCAGAACAATATAGAGGGCAATCATAAGAACACCTCCGCGATAATCTCTTGTTTTCCTGACATTATCTGTAAGTAAAATACCGGTCTTTAAAGCCGGGCCCAATCATTCTTGAATCTTGAACACTTCGCCCAGAAATGTGATGACACGCTCCTGGGAGTCCTCTTCTCCGGGTTGCTGCGCAGCCAGATGGGTCACCACCTGACCAACCTCCCCGCTGTCGAACCACAGCCCGTCCCCATCGGGGCAGGCATCTATCATTATCACCGGTTCGTGACCGAGGGCCACCTTCTTCATCTTCTTGTGGCAAATAGGACACCGGCGCTTTTTCTCTGCCGACTCCACCTCCCCGGTTAGATGAAGGGCCTCAAGGCCGGTGGATTTCAGTTGCATCTTCTCCAGCAGAAGCTCTATCTCTCCGGCATCGAACCAGACTCCGGAACAGTCCATGCAGTAGTCAAGCTCAATCTTCTCATGCTCGACGACTATCATCGGCTTGCCACATGCAGCACAGTCCATTTCCGCAATCTCCAGAAGGCGTTCCACTAAGTGTAGATAAATGACCGGCAGGTGTCAAGGAGAAGTACTCGTCCGGTACATTAGTGACACTCCAGTATAGCCGATGCTGGTTGCCACCGGAGGTTACCAGTGCGGTCAGCTATGATACTGGCTGCCTCCTCATATGGTCATGCCTCATCCCACCTTGCCTCTTATCCTCTGGAGAAGAAAACTTCCCATCTCTGCAAAGATTATGGTTTCACTAGCTGGCATCGTAATATTATTGACAAGGATACTGCGACCATGCTATTCTAGATATTGTTGAGTAGATTGGTCAACAATAATAAAGTTGGAGCTATGAAGCTTACTACCAGAGGACAATACGCCACCAGAGCTCTCCTCGACCTTGCT
>DATKWT010000186.1 GCA_035529395.1 Dehalococcoidales bacterium
GACCGGGACGATTTCATACTCTTCTCGGAGTCGAACAGCCGGTTCCTGGTTGAGGTAGTCCCGGAGAACAGGGACGAGTTCGAGAAGACGCTGGGTGAGACGGTGTGCACTGTCATAGGACAGGTGATGGATTCCGAGGTGCTGGAGGTATACGGACTGAACGGGCGGCCAGTCGTCAACAAGCCTATCGCGGACCTGAAAGAGGCCTGGCAGAGTCCACTCCGGTGGTAAGAAAGATATGAGTAAGGTAAGGGTACTGGTACTGCGCGCCCCGGGGACCAACTGCGATGTCGAGACTGCCTTTGCCTTCGAACGGGCCGGGGCCGAGTCTTCACTGGTCCACATCAACCGCTTCGTGGGTGGTGAGCAGCATCTATCCGACTATCAGATACTGGTGGTCCCCGGCGGCTTCACCTATGGCGATGACATCGCTGCCGGAAGGGTGCTCGCCAATGAGTTGAGACTGGGGCTTGGTGAAGACGTGCAGCGCTTCGTCGAAGGCGGCGGGTTAATCCTGGGTATCTGCAACGGCTTCCAGGTGCTGGTGAAGGCGGGGATTCTGCCCGGCCCACCCGGTACCGGCTCAACCCCGTTGACGCTGACCGACAACGATTCCGGCAGGTTCGAGTGTCGCTGGGTGTATCTTACCGTGAATCGCGACAGTCCCTGCGTCTTCACCCGGGGGATTGAGCAGATGTTTCTTCCCGTGGCACACGCCGAAGGCAAGGTGGTTGTCATCGATGATGGTCTGCCGGACGCAAACACGGTGCTGTTCTATACCGATGAGCAAGGTAACCGTGACTCCGGCTATCCGCATAATCCCAACGGCTCGGTGGAGGACATCGCCGGTATTTGCGATAGTACCGGGCGGGTGTTTGCCCTGATGCCGCACCCGGAACGTTTCATCCGGGGTATCCAGCATCCGCAGTGGACGCGGCGGGGAGCCACCGAGCACGGTGATGGTTTCCGGGTCTTTCAGAACGCCGTTCAGTGGGCTGAGCGTACGTAGCTGACGTAATCAGTCCGGTATGAAGTGTAGTATGGCGGGCAGGAGGTGTCAAAGTGGCTGTTGAGAAAGTTGGGCAACAGTTCAAGTGCACGGTCTGCGGGAACGAGGTGCAGGTCACCAAAGTCGGTGGTGGTGTTCTGGTCTGCTGCGGCAAGCCGATGGAAGAAATCAAATAGCCGTCCGGACACCCGGTATATAGTGGCGCCCTTAGTCCGCTAAGGGCGCGGGTACTTACTCCTCTTCAAACGTCAGTAGCTGGTCACCGGTGCAGGTTATCAGGAGCTTGCCGCCACTTATCTCGTACGTTTCGGCCTGTCCGAGGCTCTTGAGGTAAGCATATTCCTGGTCCATGATGCCCTCGGGGTCCATGCAGTACATCTCCGTGGATGCCACCGGGCCGAAGGTCAGGTTCTTACCACTGACTTCGTACGAGCCGAAGTAGTTGTTGCAGCCCGCCGAGCCGTTGATTTGCCCCTCGGTGAACTCTGCCGATACGGTGCTGTCTTCAATGATTATCGTGGGGCTGCCCCGGTCGCCGTAGGACTCCAGCACCCATCTTTTACCTTCAAGGTCGGTGCCGCCGGAAGAACACCCGGTTGCGCCAAGAATAGACATTACCATGCCCAGGGCCAATGCCGACAGAAAGACCTTCTTCATTTCTGCTTACCTCCCTACCATCAGTGTCGTTTCAATGCTCTATTCCTGTATACGTCTGACGGCAGGAACTGTCACAACACAGCGCGGGTGCTGCCGGTGTGATAGCTCAGGGTTGAGTGCTTCTACTTATTTTTTACGCTTTCGCCCAACTGCCGCCAGCGGTGCCACCGCCAGCCAGAGCGTAATCGTCACCAGCATCGCCGTGGTGTAGCTGATTGTGTCTTCTACCCCTCCGATTTTCGGAGCAACCTGCCCCCACAGTGCCATCAGGATGAGTGAACTCAAGAAGAAACCGGGTACCGCCGCCAGAACTGAAAAGTAACCAAACATATCCAACCTCCCTACGTGTTTTTACAGGATAGACACCAGAATACAGGGTCGCTGCAATAGATGTCAATATGTGTCAGGAGCCGGTCGTCGCCAGTGCCCTCTCCAGCTCACGTCTGAGGTGTTCTGTCCTGCTGCCGGAATTAACCGGTGCCCAGGGCAGTTCCCGGGAAGTATCCCATTGCTCGTGTGCAAACAGGTCGGTGTCCAGGCGGGTTTCCAGGGTGGCACGACGCCACTGTGACAGTGTCACCGCTTCCATGCCGGCCAGGACCTCACTCACCTTCAGGTCACCCCGGGCGAGAATGGCCTGGACCTGGCTCCAGGCAAGGCTCTCCGCTTTGACCCGGATTCCTTTCGACTCCAGGTCCTGCTTGAGCCGGGAAAGGCGCCGCTCCAGAGTCTGGAGCGCGGCCATCGGAAGCCACTGGAAGGGTGTGCCTGCCTTGGGGACAAACGGGGACACTGTCAGTGTGATACGGCTGCCCTGCCGATGCCGGTCAAGGATGGCCTTGCAGGTAAGGCTCAGCCGGATAGCTTCCTCGATGTCCCAATCGGTTTCCGTGGGTAGGCCAATCATGAAGTAGAGCTTGAGTTGCCTGAAGCCCTGCCCGGCAACCTTGCCGACCGCCTCAAGGACATCGTCCTCGGTGAAACCCTTGCCGATAACGCGACGCAGCCGTTCCGAACCGGCCTCCGGGGCGAGGGCTACCGTCCGAGTGCCGTGCGCGACGGCCGAGAGTACGGTGTCGGAAAGTGGCTTTATCCGTAACGAACTGACGGAAAGCTGCGCTCCCATATACCTGATTCCGTTGACCAGTTCATCGATGTGCGGATGGTCGGTGACTGCCGGTCCCACCAGACCGATACGTTTGCGGTATTGAAGTCCTGTCTCCGCCTGGGCAAGCAGTACGTCCACAGAGCGGAAACGGGCCGGACGGAAGATGTTGCTGACCAGGCAGAAGTTGCAGCCCCAGGAACAACCCCGTTCCACCTCGATGAGGTACAGGTTGCCCAGCTCGGTTTCCGGGGTGAGCACCGTGGACGTTACCGGGAAGTCATCGAGATTGGCCAGCCACTGCCGGGCTACCGGTGTGCCGGTATACTCCTGCGGCACGAAGACGCCGGATAGTTCTGACAGGGACTTCAGCAGGTCTGTCCTGCTTCCCCGGATACCTTCGGACAGTATGGGTAGCATCGGGGGCAGGATTGCCTCGGCTTCCCCGATGCAGAGGCAATCAAAAAACGGGGAAAGGGGCATCGGGTTGGCGGTGATACAAGCCCCACCGGCGATGACCAGCGGGTGGGACTCGTCCCTCTCGCTGGCGTACAGAGGAATACTGCTCGCCCTGAGGATGCTGACCACGTTAAAGTAATCGATCTCGTAGGTGATCGAAAAGGCAATGACGGCGTAGTCGGTAAGCGGCCGCTGAGATTCGAGTCCTGCCGGTGCTTCTTGCTGACCTTTTTCGTGGAATACGCGCTCGCAGACGACATCCGAGTACCCGTTCAGCAGCTTGTAGATAGCGTGGATGCCCAGGTTGGACATACCCAGGTAGTAGGAGTTCGGGTAGACCAGGGCAACCGGCATCCGCCCACCCCAGTCCTTGACGATGGTGCCGGTCTCGCGAGAGAGTGTGTGCTTCGGGTTGCTGTCTCTAGCCCTGGTCATAGAATCTTATCAACCCCTCACCCTTTGATACACACCGGTCATTGCGAGCGTAGCGAAGCAATCTGGAAGGAAAGGAAAGACTGCTTCGTCGCTGACACCGACGCCGCGTCGGCACGCTCCTCGCAGTGATGCCTTGTGCCTGTCATTGCGAGCGTAGCGAAGCAATCTGGAAGGAAAGGAAAGACTGCTTCTTGGCTTGTTTGATGTGTAGTGATA
>DATKWT010000187.1 GCA_035529395.1 Dehalococcoidales bacterium
AGCGACAACATATAGTTTGTCAGGGATTATTTGGTGTAGGCCTTGTAAGTCAAAGATACACATTCACCGGAACCGTCAAGGTAAGCCACGGGTCTATTGTGGCAGTAGGGCCGGAGGTCTTGGTTGTACGAGCAAGGGCACCTTCCTCGACGTGTACGAAAGCCAGATAGAGTGGTACTTGACGACCTTCGTCATTCCCGAAGACTACCAGCACAGGATACTTGAGGCCTGCAGTGAGCTTGCGAAAGCGTACGATGACACGAAAGGTGAGGAGGAAAGGCTGAAGGCAAGCCTGAAGCGACTCAAAGACCAGTATCGCTGGGGGCACATATCCCGGCAGGAATACCTCAACGAGTACAGGGACACGGAGAACACGCTCCGGCAACTCGTGCCAGCTGCAAACAGGCACGACGAGCTTGAGCAATTGGCTCACTTTCTGTCGAGTGTTGCCGAAGCGTGGAAGCAGGCTAACCAAGAACAGAGGAACAGACTGATCAGGGTGCTCTTCGAGGAAGTGAAGCTAGATAGTGGCGGTAGGGTGGTCGCCGTCAAGCCAAGAGCAGAACTGGAGCCATTCTTCAGACTGAGCTACGAGTGGCACGCCATAGATATTGCTGGCGACCCCGGGGGGATTCGAACCCCCGATCTCCACCGTGACAGGGTGGCATGTTAGACCGCTACACTACGGGGCCATTCAAGTGCGGAAGGATATATTAAAAGCACGAAACAGAAATTCTACCTAGCAAAAGTGTATCAGGACGGTATATTGCTGTCAACCCAAAACCACCGAACCCCGATACTTGTATTCTCACCATCCCGTATAGTATAGTATAATGTTGTCCATAATCAAGACTGATGGTGTAGATAGTGGTCACTGAGAACATCCAGAATATAGAAGAAGAGCAGCTGTGCGATTACGAGTTGGTTGTTATTGTCAGCCCGACGGTAGAGGAAGAGGGCTTTGAAGCCGCGATAGAGAGTGTCAACAGGTTTGTCACCGGCAGGGGAGGTGTGGTTTCGGACGTCGAGCGCTGGGGCAAACGCAGGTTAGCTTACCCGATAAAGCACCACGGGGAAGGCAGCTACGTGCTGAGCCGATTCCGGATGAAGCCGGAAGATAACCGGGAACTGGAGTCGAACCTGAGGATTTCCGAGGACGTTATCCGTCATCTGCTGATAAAGCTAAGTTGAGATGAGGTGGATGCCTGCCGTCCGGGGTACCGGGGAAGGCAGAAGGAGTTCGGGACAATGGTAAGCGTAAACAGGATGACAGTCATTGGCAACCTCGGCAGTGACCCGGAAATGCGCTTCACTCCCAATGGCAGGCCGGTAACATCGTTCAGCGTTGCCACCAACTGGAGGTACACCACCGCAGAGGGGGAGCGCAAAGAGGAAACGGAGTGGTTCAACGTGGTCTGCTGGAGCAAGTTGGCCGAACAGTGCAACCAGTTCCTGACCAAAGGCCGGCTGGTCTATATCGAGGGTAGACTGAGGTTAAAGACCTGGGAAGGCCAGGACGGGCAGACAAGGTCTCGCAATGAAATCGTAGCAGACAGAGTTAAGTTCCTTGACCGGCAAGGACAGGCAACCGCTCCTGACGCAAAGGTAGGCGAGAGTGATACAGGTGAATTTTCGCCGGATGATATTCCTTTTTAACGGAGTTTATGAATAGTGCCCAGACCAACAAGTACCAGTAGTAGAGGCAGTAAAGAAAGAAGTCCCAGCGGAGGAAGAGGTTCCAGATGGGGTAGAGGTAGATACGCACCAAGGCGTAAGGTGTGCTTCTTCTGCGTCAACAAGAATGAGGCTATCGATTACAAGAGACCGGATAAACTGCGCAACTACATTTCCGACAGGGGGAAGATAGAGCCACGCCGTCGTACGGGAACCTGCGCCAAACATCAGCGACCTCTAACGATAGCAATCAAGAGGGCGCGGCATCTTGCCCTGTTGCCGTATACACCGGAGCACGTCCGCAAGATGCGGACCGTTAGTGTAGAAGCGTAGCGCAATCCGATAGTGTCTGCTACGGAGAATCCGCAGAAGATAAGGTAACCGTTACTGTGCCTAAAAGGACCTACCAGCCTAAAAAGATACCAAGAAAGCGAGAACACGGCTTTCTTAAGAGAATGAGCACCCGGGGTGGCCGGGCCGTTCTGAAAGCGAGGCGACTGAAGGGTCGCAAGCGACTGACCGTAGTCTGAGGGTCGAATTGTCTGACGGCGGAGTTGTCGGGGGAAGGGAGTACATTACCAGACCAAAGGAATACGCGCTGGTCTATGCCAGGGGTAATACCTGGGCCAGCGACCTGGTGGTGGTGAGAGCCCTACCCAACGGATTGCCTCTGTCCCGGTGTGGTTTCTCGGTCAGCAAGAGGGTCGGTAAGGCGGTAGTCAGAAACAGGGTCAAGCGTCGGCTCCGCGAGATATTACGCCGGACGCCACTCAGGGCCGGATGGGACATCGTGTTCATCGCCCGCCCGGCGGCGGCAGCAGCGGACTACGCCAGTATCAGGAAGGCAATCGAAATGCTCCTGACCCGGGCGCACCTTTTGGAAACCGCTGGCCTGACGGTCTAAGTTGTAGGCTAAAGTGAAAGCGCTGGCATTAGGACTAATCAGATTATATCAGTTGACGATATCGCAGGTTATGCCACCGTCTTGCCGTTTCAGCCCGACATGTTCCCAGTATACCTACGAAGCCGTCACAAAGTACGGTTTCCTGAGAGGTGTCTGGCTGGGTGTGAAGCGAATATCCCGCTGCCATCCGTTCCGCGCCGGTGGTTACGATCCTGTACCATAACGCTTTCGGTAGCTGTGTTCCTGTGCCGTTAATGGAGGTAGCATATCAGTTCCCTTCCTTCAGTGTGAGTTACTGCCCGCAGACGGTGTGTGCCGGGACGGTCTGACAAGACACCTTCCGGGCCGCCGGTCGGCAGGAGAAGGTTTTACCAGGGTAGATGGACAAGTGAAGAACGGACATAAAAGAGTACTACTGATACTGGCGCTGCTGCTTGTCGGCGTTATGACCGTATCAGGTTGCACCACTGCCGGCCGCCAGATGGCGCAGGGCTGGGCCGGAGGTGTCGTCTCCGACGGTACTATTTTTGTCGGCTCCATGGAGGGCAAACTGGTAGCCCTGGGCGTGTCCGACGGCAACCTCCGCGGCAACCCGGTCACGCTGGTGGCTCAAGCACAGTCCAGTGGCTTCGGATGCGTTCCCACCGGTTCTTCGGCGGTAGCCGTGTACGGCTCTCCCGTCGTTAACGGAGACCTGGTATATATCGGGGGCTATGACGGTAAGGTCAGGGCGTATCTCTTCGAGAGCGGTCGTTTGAGGGCCGAGCCGCGGTGGATATCCCGGCAGGGAGATATCGGCGGGAGCATTATCGGCGGTCTTATTGTCGCAGATGGACGTATATACTTCGGTGCCTCTGACGGGATAGTGTATGCCCTCGATGCCGTTGATGGTCACAAGCTATGGACCTTCGAGACCGGGAGCAAAATCTGGTCAACCCCGACCGTTGAAGGCGATACCTTGTTTATCGGCGGCTTCGACCACAAGCTCTATGCTCTGAACACTGCTGACGGCACTCAGAAATGGGTGTTCGAGACCGAAGGTACTATCGTTTCAACCCCCGTTGTTTCCGGCGGGAGGGTTTATATCGGCTCCTTTGACCGGCGGGTTTATGCCGTGGACACAACCAGCGGCGGGGAGGTCTGGCGTTTCCCTGAAACTGATGATGAAGTGGACACTCCCATTGGATGGTTCTGGGCGACGCTACTGGTGCACAATGGTGCGGTATATGCCCCGAACCTGGACGGCAAAGTCTACGTCATCGATGCCACCAGCGGTAACAGAATCAGCGACTTTGACCTCGAAGGGCCAATCAGTTCCGCACCGGTCTTGGTCAATGACCGCGTTATTGTAGCCACCACCTCCACCAACCGTGCCAAGCAGGAAGGTAAGGTCTTTGCGCTGGATACGACCAGCAGACAACAGACCATGCTACAGGACTTTGAGGAAAGCATACACGCACCACTCTTTGCTGACGGTACCACTGTCTACGTGCACACTATGGAAAACTTCCTGTATGCCATAGATACGGAGACCGGAGCGGGACGGAAGTACACGCTTTCCGCCGAGACCAGCGAGTGAGGTAGGTTTTTTTGGACGCAGGAGTAATCTGGGATACAGTCGTTCTGAGCCCGATGATAAACGTGCTCATTGTAATCTCGGACTATCTATTGAATAGTTTCGGGTTGACGATAATCATCTTCACCATGATTATCCGGGGCGTGATGTATCCCCTTACCCGGAGGCAACTCAAGGCGAGCAAAGGAATGCAGGAACTCCAGCCGAAGATTGCCGAAATCCGTAAAAAATTCGCCAAGGACAAGCAGCGGCGTGCCAAGGAAGAGATGGCACTGATGAAGCAATCGGGCGTAAGTCCCGCCGGCTGCCTGCTGCCGATGCTCATTCAGATGCCTGTCTGGATTGCCCTCTATCAGTCCATAATCCGGGTGCTGGCGGCAACCCCGGAGGAGTTCCTGAACCTCTCGCGGCATCTCTATGACACCTGGCCACAGGTGTTCTATCTGGTCCCGCTGGAGAGCAAGTTCCTCTGGCTGGACCTGTCGGTCCCGGATACTATGATGCTGATGCCCATACTCGTTGGCGGGTCTATGTGGCTCCAGCAGAAGATGATGACACCGGAGTCGGCCGACCCTGCCCAACAAGCCCAGGGCCGGATGATGCTCTGGATGATGCCGCTGATGTTCGCCTTTTTCACCCTGCAGTTCCCCAGTGGCCTGGCCCTGTACTGGGTGGCATCGAACATTATCAGCATTGTCATGCAGTATTTCATCAGCGGCTGGGGAGGCCTGTCCACGCTGTTTGGTGGCAGGAAAGTGGAAGACACCCGGAAACCTCCGAAACGCTATGCCCCGATAGAGTATAAACAAACAGGAAAACACGCCGGTGATGCCGATATAGTAGTAGCAAGACCGTCAGAGGAAGAGGGGTCGGATGATGAAACCACTGGAGATCAGCGCGAAGACCGTGGAAGAGGCTATTCAGATAGCTATGAATCAACTAAACGCCAGTCGCGAAGAGATAAAGGTCGACGTCCTAAGCGAAGGTAAGTCCGGTATCTTTGGCGTAGGTACCGAAAAAGCCGTGATACAAGTGGAGCGATTGTCACCCATGTCTGAATTAGAAGAGGATGAGCACAATAAGAAGAATGTGGCCGAAGTAGCCGGGGAGATTCTGGAGACGCTTCTGGACCTGATGGATATTGAAGCTACTACCATGCCGGAAAACCTTCAAACGACCAACGGTGAAGAACAGGTCACGGCCCCGCTTGCCTTCAACATACAGGGTGAAGACCTGGGCATCCTGATAGGGCGACGCGGACAGACCCTGGCCGCCCTTCAGTACGTTGTCAGGCTCATCATTAACCAGCAGATGAAGGTCTGGACTCCTGTTATCATTGACGTGGAGGGATACAAACAGCGCCGCTCCGAGGCACTGCAGGCCCTGGCGGTGCGCATGGCAGAGCAGGTGAGGCTAAAAGGGGTGCCCTTCACCCTGGAGCCGATGCCTGCCTACGAGAGACGCATCATCCACCTGGCCCTGACAGACCATCCCGATATCACCACGGAAAGCACGGGTGAGGGCGACGCCCGCAAGGTAGTGATTTCGCCCGACCAGGGTAGTCAGGACTAACTTCACGGCAATAAAACAGGTTCTTGGAATGTCCCTGTACTTGCTTTGTTTTCCATAACGTGTTAACCTTTCAAGTGTAAGTGCGTTGACGGAGAAGAGTAGGAAAGACACCGGTACCCAGCGAGTCTGGTATGGTGCGAGCAGACGTAGTCGGCTTTCCGAAAATCCCTCCCGAGCTGCCAACCGAAGGCCGCCGGTCTGAGGAGCGGATGCTGTGTAGGCTTGGCCGGAGTCGTCAGCCGTTATCCCTGACGGGGGTATGAATACGTACCCTGGATAAGTGCTCCGGTCTATTCCCGGAGAAGTAGGGTGGTACCGCGGGTTATAATTAATCCCGTCCCTTGGGGCGGGATATTTTCTTTATAGGGGGTGAGAGCCATGTTTCAACCGGTGAGTAGCAGGGTGAGTTTCCCACAGGTGGAGGAGAGGATACTCGACCTTTGGCGGAAGAATAATACGTT
>DATKWT010000188.1 GCA_035529395.1 Dehalococcoidales bacterium
CGAAGCCATCTCTGCCAGCATGCTCTCGTATTCGCGGCGAGAGAAGTTGTCCACCAGTGTCCCGAAAAGGTCGAAGATAATGGCTGCGTATTTCATTCAGTCAACCCTCACTACGCTTGTGTCCTAAAGTCAACGTCATCCTGTCGAACAGCAGCCAGGGGTCATCAGGATTGCTCGCAACGTACGCAGTCAGCTTCCGAATACCTTCCTGAAAGGCCTTGTCAGATACCATGGTCAATACCGATGTATGCTTCGCCGTTACCAGCTCAACACGGGCGGCACCCGTCTCGCAGGTCTGCTGTACCACCTCTTCTGAGACGACGTCTGAAAAACCGGCATCCTTTATCAGTCCCTCTACTGTGCCAATGCTGAGAGTCCTTGCTTCGTCGATAGCCAGGACCTCAGGAATGAAGGTGTGCTCGATATCATCCCGTATCTGCTCGATTGCCCCGTATCGGACAAGCAGGACTCCCGAACTTCTGAGGACCCGCCAGCACTCGGCCACAACGCTGGGCGGCGAGTCCGTGTGGTGAAGGAGGTGGGACATGAAGACCGCGTCAAATGACGCATCCGGGTAGGTCAGCTTCTGGGCGTCCTTCTGGTCCCAGCTGACCTGCGCCGCTGTGTCCTTCTCTCTTGCCCGCCCCAGCATTTCCGGGGAGGAGTCCGCCCCGGTCACCCGAAAGTGCAGCTGGGCTGCCATCGGGATGGCGAACCTCCCCGTCCCACACCCCAGGTCGAGTACTTCGGCTCCTTCCTGCGCGCCGGAGTACCTCGAAACAAGCGCCAGCCACATCTCCATGTTCTGCTCCGAGAGCGAGCGCCCCCTGTCGTAGAACGCGGCTATCTTCCCGTAGTCCGCTTTCCTCACGCGGTCTCTCCCTCAATCTCGGGGTGCCCGGCGAGCCACGCCAGCCCGATCTCCCCTCCCCTGTTCAGCACCTTCGCACCGGCAACGATAGACGCACGTCCGGCGTTACCGTCAGTGTACCCCGAAAGGTAGTACTCCCAGGCATTCAGGTAGTAGTCCGCATAATCCTGTGCCAGGTTTTCTTCGCCCATTTCTTCCAGGAGCGACACCGCTACGGTACGGTTGACACTCCAGGCTTCTTCCGTGGGCAGTCCCAGGATATGGAGCACACGCGGGCCGGTCGGTGAAGCGCGCCATGACATCAACCTCAGGGTCTGCCAGATGTACCTGGCGGGCCTGTCCACAGCCTGACGCGGCAGCCTCTTCTTCAGAAACTCCTCCCCATCGAGCAGTCTCATGCAATCGGTACGTCTTATCCTGTCCGGGTTGCTGTAGTCCGGGTCGGGGGCATCCTTACCGTACAGCACGTATACCACTTTCCTGGGGGGATGAACGTAGTCCTCGTTATGCAGAAGGTCGTTCAAGAGCGTCAGTTGGGGCATGGGTACGTGCAGCGGCTCAGGCAGTTTCGAGAAGTACCGCTCCTCAACCCTGGACTGGATGTGCACCGCCTGGTCTACCAACCCCAGGTGTTTCTCGATTGACGAATCGTCAGAGAAAAGGATGTGGATATCCACGTCGCTCAGCTCCGGGACGTAGTCGAGTGGTGAGTCCCACTCCTTCAACACCGAGCCCTTGCAGTAGATGCCCACTATTTCGGAGTCCGGAATCTCCTCAAGGAGTACCTCGGTGAAGGCCTCGGCCATGCAGAAGGCTTCGGTTTTCAGTGCTCGGGGGTCATGGTAGTGGCTGCTCCATGCGTAGCTCATCTGTCGTCTTCCCGGTATATCTCCATCAGCAGTGCCCTGCCATCCGGTGTGTCTATCTCCTTCACAGGTCTGAATCCGGCCTTCTCATACGCCCGGATGCCGCGGGCGTTGTCCGGGTGGGGGTCGACGATGACCTTCTTCGCCCCTCGCTCCCGAAACAGCCCGTCAACGAACTGCCTGATATAGGCACTACCGTGTCCTTTCCCGAGGAAGTCCTCCTCCCCGATATACGTATCAATACCCCACGTCCCGGGCGACTCGCCAAGCCACCAGCCACCACCGAACTCGAAGCAGTCCTGACACTGTATGTAGCCGATTGGCCTGCCATCACAGCAGACGCTAAAGGCAAAATCCCTGGCTGACGACATCTTTCCCTGCTGTCTCATGGTCACCTGTGCCAGTGTTCGCGGCCCATCCCAGTTGTCGGCCACCCACGGCTGGTTGTGCCACCAGTGCAATAGCGGGAAGTCCTCTTCGGTTACCGGCCGGAATTCATACTTCATGTTTGAAGAACCAATCGACGGTTCGACAGCTACACAGCCGTCCCCGGCTCAATCCGGCTTCCCGTCTCAAGCCTGCTCCCCGGCGCCACCGTGACATGGTCGCCCAGCACCGAGCCATCGATGCTGCTGCCGGATTCGAGACGGCAGTCATTGGCCACCGCCGAGTTCCTCACAACCACCCTCTCTCCCAGCGATACCTGCCACCACAGCACGGAGTCCTCGACAACGCTACCCTCACCAATAGTGCAGCCGTCCCCGACAACCACCGGCCCGACCAGCTTAACACCCGGACCGATGGAGCAGCCGTCACCGATGACGGCCGGCTCCTTTATCTGTGCGGTGGGATGGATATTGCACCGCTCGCCGGTACGCACTTCCTCCGGCGATGCCAGCGAGTGCCAGGTGCTCCTGCCGCCAAGCAGGTCCCGGTGAAGCTGAAGATACTTCTCCGGAGTGCCCATGTCCATCCAGTACCCGGACGAGGGATAGGCATACACCGGCTCACCGCCATCCACCAGCAACGGGAAGGTCTCCCGCTCGATGCTGACCTGCCGTTCCGGTGGTATCCGGGCCAGCACCTCCGGTTCAAGGACATAGGTACCGGCGTTTATCATGTTTGTGGTCACCTGGCTCCAGTCCGGTTTCTCCAGAAAGCGCATAACTCCGCCCCGGACGTCGGTCTCAATCAGCCCGTAAGCAGTAGGGTCCTCCACCGGGGTCAGGGCAATCGTCGCCACCGCACCACGCTGCCGGTGAAGGTCCACCATGGCAGTGATGTCCAGGTCCGTGAAGATGTCTCCGTTGAGTACCAGGAAAGTCTCGTCCAGGTACCTCTCGACATTCCTGATAGCGCCGGCTGTACCCCGCGGGCTTTCCTCAATCACGTAGGTGACCCTTACCCCGAACCGGCCGCCGTCACCGAGGTAGTCTTCAATCGGCCCAGCGAGATGGTGCTGCGCCAGGATAATGTCACTCACCCGGTGGCGGTGCAGATGGCGGAAGACGTGCTCCAGAAAGGGCGTATTGAGGATAGGGACCATCGCCTTGGGCGTATTGGTGGTTAGAGGACGGAGGCGGGTTGCCTGACCGCCCACCAGAATGACTGCCTTCATGGCACTCTCCGACCGTTGGTATCGTTCGCGTTGTCAACTGGATTTTACCATAAAAGGATACTGACGGTCGTGACAGGATAGTGGACCATGACCGGGAGTCGAGTTTACCCGCCGGTGCCCCGCCTCAGCGTAAACGCCGCCAGGATTGATGTCACCACGGCGAAGCCGACCAGCACCAGCATCTCAAAGGCAACATCCGCCAGGCTCTTTCCTAAGAGCATTATATCCCGCAGTCCGTCCACACCATACTTCAACGGCAGGAACCTGGCCAGCCACTGGAGGTACTCCGGCATCTGCTCCACCGGCCAGATAACACCACAAAGGAATATCTGGGGAAACAGAATCAGGGGAATGAACTGGACCATCTGGAACTCGTTCCGGGCGAATGTAGAAATGAAGATACCCAGGTTTACTGCTCCGGCTATGACCACAACCTGGAAGACGAATATCTGCCACAGGTCACCCGAATAGTGCACATCAAGTACGTAGATGGTGAAGAGTACTATAATCAATGTCTGGGTGAGAGCGAAGAGAAAGAAGCCAAAGAGGTACCCCAGGACAATGTCCAGACGCGAAACGGGAGAAGCCATCAGCCGCTCCATAGTCCCCTGGGAGCGCTCCCGCAGGAAGCTGATGCCGGTGAGCAGAAAGCTGAAGAACAGGGCCAGTGTCGCCAGCAGCGCCGGTGCAATGTAGTCCAGCACCTGCCCCTCGGGGAAGCTCAAGCCAATAAGCGTCATCACCACCAGGGGTACGGCAATAATCAACACAATCGTCCGCCGGTCCCTGATGAGCTGGCGGATGATTCTGGCGGCGATGGTGAACGCCAGACTAGGCATTGCTTTCCTCCCGACTCCGGGCAAAGAACAGGAACGCGTTCTCCAGGGTGTCCTGGCCGGCGCCACGCCTGAGCTCATCAGGTGTGCCCTGGGCGATTACCTTACCGTCACGGATGAAGGCGAGGCGGTCACAGTGCGCGGCATCGTCCATGGTGTGGCTGGAGATGACGATTGTTACACCACGTCGGTTCAATTCGGCGAAGTGCTCCCAGAAGGTGGCCCTCAGCTCCGGGTCCAGTCCCACGGTGGGCTCGTCAAGGAAGAGCAGGGGCGGGTTGTGCACTATTGCGCAGGCCAGGCTGACCCTCTGTCTCATGCCGCCGCTCAGCTTCACTACGGCATCATTACGGCGCGGCCACAGATCGATAAGTCGAATAGCCTCTTCAACCCGTCGTGCCCGCTCGATGCGGCTGGTCATCCGGAAAATCCTGGCAAAGAAGTCCACATTCTGGCGGACAGATAGCTCGGAATAGAGGGAATGCAACTGCGGCATGTAGCCCATGAGGTGGGCCGTTCTCCGCGAGGGTTTCTCGCCCAGTACGAGGATATTGCCTCGTTTTACCTTCACGAGCCCGACCAGCACCCGGATAAGCGTGGTCTTACCGGCGCCGTTCGGCCCGAGCAGCCCGAAACTGATACCGGTCGGCACCTCCAGCGACAGGCCGTCAAGCGCCTTCACGCTACCGTAGTTGAAGGACGCCTCCTTTACCTCGACGGCCGGCCGGTCAGAGTTGCTTTTCACAATTGTTGCCGTTCACTATACCGCTATTCATTATCAAAATCAAAATACCACCCGCAGGAGACACTTTATCGCACTTAGCTTATCAGTGATTGTTTCTCAACATATCCATCGGGAATGGTTTACCATGCCCGGGGTATACAGTATTTATTTCCAGAGTTCTCAGTTTTTCGATACTGGCATTCGCCGCCCCTGATTGGTCAATTAAAGAATTGAGAGCTGGTTGTTTAGTGTTCTCGAGCAGGTCACCGCAAAAAAGGTCTCTACCGGCTGTCATGATTCCTATTGAACCCTTTGAGTGCCCCGGAATAGACACAACTTCAGCATCCAATCCATATCCAGAGAAACTGTATCCTTCATCGACATACAAATCGGGAATAAATCTTTTCGATTTACCAAACCCGAAGAAGATAGGGACAATCATCCTGAGGAGAATATTGGGCATCTTCCTGTTAAAGAACATGTTTCCGTGTTCTGCCATCCCTGAATCATCATAGTGCATGGCTATTTTTGTACCGTACTTTCTACGAAGATAGGCAGCATTGCCGGTGTGGTCAAAATCCCCGTGTGTTAAAACAACAAGCTTGAGATTACCGGGCTTGCATCCGGCGCTTCTAAGTTCTTTCTCAAGGTCAGTACGCCTGTTCGAGGTACCTGTGTCGATCAGGATATAACCGGAGTCGGTTTCTATGAGATAGCAGTTTACACTGCCCAATTTAAAAGGTAACCGTAAGCTAATGACGATAATTTTCTGCAGGATATTTCCCTCCCTTCACTCGGGAATTCCCACTTTACCTTCAACAGCCCGACCAGCACCCGGATAAGCGTGGTCTTACCGGCGCCGTTCGGCCCGAGCAGCCCGAAACTGATACCGGTCGGCACCGCCAGCGACAGGCCGTCAAGCGCCTTCACGCTACCGTAGTTGAAGGACGCCTCCTTTACCTCAACGGCCGGCCGGTCAGAGTTGCTTTTCATCATGGTCACTTCACATGATAGCAGAATCATGGTTAGTAGACTAATCAGGGGCATTTCCGCTAGAATTCGGGTATCTGGCCGCAGCAGAGCCAGGCAACGTAGACCAATATGAGACAACGAATAGCTAACCTGATATCCAGAGTTCTCAATCCCTTCGTGGTCAGTCTGGCCGCTATCCTGCTACTTTCCTTAAAGTCTGCTTCTACCGTAGAGGATGCCCTGAAGTGGTCGGGCGTTATGGCAGCAATCAGTGTGCTGCCGGTCTTCTTGATGGTTCTCAACCAGACGCGGACCGGCAAGCTCGACGGCATCCTCAATGCAACCCGCCAGCAGAGGAGTGGCATCTACCTGCTTTCGATTGCCTGCGCCGCCGTAGGGTATGTCATTCTCTTCTGGTGGCAGGCTCCGGCACTTCTTCAGGTTGCGTTTGTCGGGGGATTCTCCAGCGCAGTCGTCTTCGCGGTGATAAATCTCAGGTGGAAAATCAGCCTGCACACCGGTTTCGTCAGTGCACTGGCGGTAGTGCTGGTGATGCTCTACGGTTGGGTAGCTACCGCATCGGCGGCCCTTGTCCTGCTGACGGCGTGGTCAAGGATTAAGCTAAGGCACCATTCGATTAAAGAGGTAATCGCCGGAGCCCTGCTCGGGGGTCTGATTGTGGTTACCGTCTTTAAGGTCTCCGGCCTCTATTAGGCGCAGCACCGGCCCTACCCGGTCGTACCTGCTTGTCTCCCGATGATATCCATCACCTGCTCGGCGTTCTTCGTGGAGAAGACGAACTCGCGGAACCTGCCCGCTCTAAGGCTAAGAAGAACGCCCGGATAACCGGCGACATTGTAGACAAGCCGCCATCTACCCTCGACCTTTGTCATGCGTATTCCCCAACCCACGTAGGCGAACGCCGGAGATTCGTCCCGAGAACAGTCCTCGATATCACCCCAGAGCATCGTCCGCTTCAACAT
>DATKWT010000189.1 GCA_035529395.1 Dehalococcoidales bacterium
GGTGGTTCCGGCCACATCCCGGGGTTCATAATACTCTTTGGGTCATTCTGTGCCCTGGTTCTATTTATCTCATCGAGTCGAGCTTCGCCAAGCAGACCACGGTATGCGGCATTCCACACCCCGAGTCCTCCCCCCGGTTTACCACCCAGACCAATCGCCAGGTTGGAAACAGTGCTCGGCGCCTGCATGGCGAAGAGATACTCCAACGGTTTCGTTTCGTCGGTGACAATCAGGGGCATCAGACTACACTGTTTCTCAGAAACCACGTACCCCAGCAGACCGATGGGCCCCTTGTTCAGTTTTTCCAGACCGGAGTAGAACTCCGTCACGCGTTCCAGTGGCAGGTAGGCGCTGCTCGGGACTACGCTGGGCACCGCCCGTTTCACCCGGAGCATGTTGAACCGTTCCTGCCATTCGTGTTCAGCGCCCGCTATCTCAACCCCGTGGTGTTCATGGTATAATTTCTCAAACTCTCCCGTGCCCTGTTCCACTTCCGATTTCTCACCATCGAAGCTCACCAGCAGCACACCGCTGCCCTCCCCGAAGTCCGTTACCGGATAACCGGCTGCCTGCAGAAGAGACAGGTAACGGTGGTCCTGGAACTCGATATTGTAGGGTCTCTGCGGCATGTTAGCCAGTGGCGATAGAACGGCAAACAGGTCCTTGATATCATTGAAGCAGGTCAGGCAGTGCGCCATGAAATCGGGCTTTCTCCGTACGCTGAGCGTCAGCCTGGTAAGGATACCCAGCATCCCTTCCGACTCAAAGAACAGTTCCAGTCCCTTACCGGCCTGATACTCCTGTGTACTACCATCGGGGAGGACTACCTCTGCCGAAAGAACATGCTCAAAGACCGGCCCATATTTCAGACTGCCTATGCCCAGACCGCTGGTCATTACCCAACCGGCCAGAGTGGCCGACCGGGCACTGGATGGATAGCTCTTCAGAGTGAGGCCCTGCCGGTTCAGCTCTTTTTCAAGCTGCCACCAGGTAGCACCCGCCCCGACGGTCACCGTAAACTGCTCGACATCAATGGTCTCTACCCGGTTGAGGTCAAGCAGATCCAGCACGACGCCCCCTTTCTTGGGGACTGCGCCGAAGAGGCCCGAAGACCCGCCACCACGGGGGATGACGGGTATTCCCTGCTGCTGGCAGTACCGGACAACCGATGATACCTGCCCGGTACTCTCCGGCCTGACCACGGCGTCCGGCATGGTACGGAGCATGGCCTTGACACCCCGGGGAATGTGCACTATATCGCGGGCGTAGAACCAGCGCTCGAACTCGCTGACAGTGGTGCGTTCACCGACCAGGTTCTTGAGGTCTTTCTCAAGGGCGTTTATGTCCATATTCCTACTTCAACCCCTCAGTTGCTCTGGCATAGAGATGGGCGGCATCGAAGGAGCTCCGCACCAGTGGTGACGAAGCGACAGCACGAAAACCCATATCCTGACCGATACGCTCATACTCACTGAATTCATCAGGAGTGACGAACCTGACCACAGGATGGTGTTCGGACGATGGTGCCAGGTACTGACCGATGGTCAAAAGACCGCAGTCCACTTCCCTGAGGTCAGCCATTACGCGGAGCATCTCGTCTTTGGTCTCACCGAGTCCAACCATCAATCCGGACTTGGTGATAATCCGGCCGTCAAGCTCCTTGACCAGCCTGAGAAGCTCCAGGGAACGCTGGTAGTCGGCTTTCGGCCTGACCTCGGGATAAAGACGGGGAACCGTCTCCAGGTTATGGTTGATAACGTCGGGACGAGCGTCGACCACCAGCCTTAAGGCCTCCGGACTACCGGCGAAATCCGGGACCAGGACCTCCACCGTAAGCGCCCGGTCTTCCGCCTGCAGCCTTCGTATTGTGCGGGCAAAGTGCGCAGCACCACCATCGGACAAGTCATCCCGGGTCACCGAGGTTATCACTATATGCCTTAGACCGAGCCTCTTCACCGCCTCCGCCAGGTGTTCCGGCTCTTCTTCGTCAACCGTCTCGGGGACGCCCTTCTTCACCGCGCAGAAGGTACAGTTCCTCGTGCAGGTATCTCCGAGCAGGAGAAACGTGGCCGTTCCCTGCGAAAAGCAGTCGCCTATATTGGGACAGAGGGCGCTTTCACAGATGGTATGAAGGCTCAGGCCATCTATCAAAGTCCTCATGCCGGACATGGTTCCGGGCTCCGGAATCCTTTTCTTGAACCATGACGGTAGCCTGTTATTCATAAAACGCACCTCGATGGACTGTCCGTCGCCCACTCAACCTGGACAGCAAATACTTCGGCGAAACGGTCCACCAGTTTCAATGCCACATCGTCAAAGGTTACATTACGGGAGAGAAGCCCGGTTATCGATGTTATCCCACAGTCAACGATACCACAGGGGTTGATGTAGGAGAAGTGCTCCATGATGGGGTCGATGTTGAGGGCCAGCCCATGCATGGTGACCCACCTCCGTATGCGGACCCCGATGGCGGCAATCTTCTCATCACCCACCCAGACACCCACGTACTTCTCGTTCCGGTGAGCCTCTATCGAGAAGTCGGCCAGAGTGCGTATCACCACTTCTTCGAGGTCGTGGACGTAGCGGTGGATGTCCTTCCCCCGCTTCCTGAGGTCGATTATCGGATAGGCGACTACCTGTCCGGGGCCGTGGTAGGTTATGTCTCCACCCCGGTCAGTGAAAAATACCGACAGGCCCCGTTTTTCCAGTTCCTCCCTGGCCAGCAGGAGGTTGTCCAGTTTACCGGACTTGCCGATGGTAAAGGTAGGCGGATGTGAGAGTACGAGAAGTGCATCAGGTCCTTCACCGGTCATGTTCTGCGACCAGAGTCTTTGCTGGATATCATACGCAGCGGTATATCCAACAGGTTCACGCCAGTAATGAACGCGCAGCATCTCAAGCACCTGAGCAGTCGGGACCACCTGTTTCTGCAAAGTCATAGCGGAATGAAATGCGATTACCACCTACGGTAGTATCAGCACTTTGACGGCCTCTTCAGCTTTTAGTTGGGTCTCGTACGCCTCGCTGGCCTGGTCCAGCGGGAACTTATGGGTAATCAGTGGCTTCCTGTCCACCTTACCCGAACCTATCAGTTCCAGGGCATGCCGGAACTCGTCGAACGACCATGCCCAGGACCCGTACAGCGTTATCCCTTTTCGTACGAACAGGTTCATTTCAATTTCCGGTGATTTCTCAAAGATCGATACCACGACCACCTTGCCATTTTCCTTTGTCATGGTGATTGCCTGCTGCAACACAGGCGTACCCGTGTAATTAAGCGGAAGGCCGGCGCAGTCGTAGACAGTGTCTGCCTTACCCGTCACGTCGGGCATGAAAGACATTTGCTCGGTACCCGTTAACTCAATTATTTTCTGTACGGGGTCTTCACGACCGGCGTTGACCGTTACGTCGGCACCGAGCTGGCGTGCCACCTCCAACCGTCGGTCCGATATGTCTACCACAATAGTCCTGACTGATGCAGTTGCTTTCAGTACCTGAAGGGCACCCAGTCCAATGATGCCCGCACCTATTATCACGTGTGTCTCCCCATCGGCCGGAGCTGCCAGATTAACCGCGTGAAGCGACGTGGCCAGCGGTTCCGTCGTGGCCGCTTCCTCGAAGCTTATGCCTTCCGGGATGGGAAGCAATGCTACCGACATCATTGCGGGTACCCGGTAGTACTCGGCATTGCCACCCATGCCCACGGTACAGACCCTATCACCGACCTTGACCCCGGCTGCTTCTCCGTTAATCTCAACGACTTCACCACTGAACTCGTGCCCCATAACCCTTCCCCCGGTCTCAACTGGCACGCCAAGGTCTTCAAACAAACCGTGTCTATAGGTATGCAGGTCCGACCCGCAAATACCACAGGCACGGACACGGAGGAGTATGTCACCTTGCTCCAGTCCAGGTTTAGCCACTTCCCCGACCCTTACATCCCTGGGACCATAGTAAGCTGCTGCTTTCATCTTAGTTCTCCACTTGTCAGAATCCCGGGCTGATACTGGAAAAAGGAATTACCTTCTGCTCTATATACTAGACCCACCACCGATTACGTGTCAACCGAATTGCGTGTCTCGCTAAGCGTAGTGGAACAACTGCACCTGGGGTTTACAGGAATGGCGCTGTTGTCAAACAGACCGGTAACATATAGAATAGAGCGAAAGGTCATGGCATCCCGGTCGGTAAACTGCAAACATACGTACTGTGCAGCAAGTACAGGGGAATGCCTGATAAATCAGGGGAATGCCTGATAAATCAGGGGAGGGCATGATGAATATCGAAAAAGACAGGCTGGTTAATATGTACCGGACGATGGTGCGGATTCGGCAATTCGAGGAGCGGGTCTCCAAAGAGTTTGCCTCCGGTAACATTCCCGGTTTCGTTCATCTCTACATCGGGGAAGAGGCATCCGGTACCGGTGCCTGTGCCGCCCTTCGTCCCGATGACTACATCACGAGTACACACCGGGGACACGGCCATGTCATTGCCAAGGGAGGTCGGACGGACCGAATGATGGCCGAGCTCTTTGGTAAGAAGACAGGCTACTGTAAGGGCAAGGGAGGGTCGATGCACATCGCCGATACCGACCTCGGTATACTCGGGGCTAACGGCATTGTCGGTGCCGGCATTCCCCTTGCCGGCGGAGCAGCGCTTTCCGCCAGAATGAGGGGCACGGACCAGGTTGTCATCTGTTTTCTTGGTGATGGTGCCAGCAACCGCGGTACCTTCCACGAAGGTATCAACCTGGCCGCTGTGTGGCAACTGCCGGTGGTCTACGTTCTCGAAAACAACCTCTATGCTGAAAAGACCCGCATCTCCGATACCTATAAGCTAACCAACCTGTCGGACCGGGCGGGAGCCTTCGGTATTCCCGAAGTTACCGTGGACGGTAACGATGTGATTGCCGTCTACGAGGCCGTCCAGGCCGCGGTGGAGAAGGCCAGGGCCGGTGAAGGCCCATCACTGATAGAATGCAAGACTTACCGAATTCACGGCCACTTCGAGGGGGACCCCCAGACCTACAAACCCGCGGAAGAGGTCGAGGAATGGAAGAAGAAGGACCCCATCGACAACTTCCGCAAGCGACTGGCCGATATGGGGGTATTGACGGATGAGGATGCCGGAGCAATCGACCGCGAAGCAGCCGGGGAGATAGACGATGCGGTCAGGTTCGCTGAAGAGAGCCCATTTCCGGCCCCGGAAGAGGCCCTGGAAGACGTCTTTGCCTGAGGAAGGCCTTTTAAAAGGAAGGTGATGAAATAATGAGAGAACTAAGTTTCAGCCTGGCCCAGAACGAAGCCTTCGATGAAGAAATGGCCCGAGACCCGCGTGTCTTTATCATCGGCGAGGATATCGGGGAGCACTGGGGCGGGCCGATGGGACAGTTCCGTGGCCTGTTCGCCAAGTACGGCGCCGAGAGGATACGTGAAACGCCAATCTCGGAGACAGCCATTATGGGAGCCGCCATCGGTGCGGCCGCAACCGGAATGAGGCCTGTCGCCGCCATGATGTTCGTTGACTTCCTCGGCGTTGCCGCCGATGAACTGCTCAATCAGCTCCAGATGCGTTACATGTTTGGTGGCAAGACGACTCTGCCCCTGACCATTCTGGCCAGTATCGGCACCGGTGTTTCCGCAGCCGCACAGCACTCAAAGAGCCTCTTCGGATGGCTGATGGCTATTAAGGGTCTCAAGATTGTGGTGCCATCGACACCCTACGACGCCAAGGGTCTTCTCAAGTCGGCCATCCGGGAAGATAACCCGGTAATCTTCCTCTCCCACAAGAGGCTGGGGGGACGCCTGACAAGCGAGATACCTGATGAGGAATACACTATTCCCCTGGGTAAGGCCGACATCAAACGGGAAGGTACCGATGTCACCGTGGTCGCCACTGCGTTCATGGTCCACCGCGCCCTCTCCGCAGCCGCCACCCTTCAGGAAGAGGGTATCAGCCTGGAGGTTATTGACCCGCGCACCCTGGTGCCACTGGATAAACAGGCCATTTTTGACTCCGTCAGGAAGACCGGCCGACTGGTTATCATCAGTGAAGAGCCGCGGACAGGGAGCTGGGCCGCCGAGGTATCGGCCACCGTAGCCGAAGAAGCTTTTGACAACCTGGATGCCCCGATAAAGAGGGTCTGCGCCCCGGACACCCCGGTCCCCTTCACTCCCGGTCAGGAGAAGTTCTGGACTCCCGACGAGGATGACCTAATCAAGGCAGTCCGGGAGATTATCTAGTGTGTGTTGTCCCTGAGATTCGATAAGTAATTCGTAGCTATCAGGCAGCTTGAATAAGATACAAGGCCCAGTTCAAAGTCCCTCCATCCTGCCGGTAGTTTTTGCAGAGTTTTTCAAAGACACCACACTGGCCTAATTCCAAGTAAAAAGGGGATTTGAAAGTTACACAAGAACTAACTCGTTTCGCGGCCAAATACCCTGTTATCTTACTCAGGTGGTTGCTTTTTGGCCTTGAGTTTTCTCGCCTCTAGAGCTTCAGCTATCGCCTGTTCTCTAGTTAAAGTACCTTTCCTTCTTGCCTGGTCTCTAGCTGATTGCCTGATTTCTTCAGTAGCTCGTTTTTCCGCTCGCTTGGCCTTCCTTGCTTTCTGATCCTCTTCAATCGCCTGTTCCCTAGCCGATCGCCTGATTTCTTCAGTAGCTCGTTTTTCCTTTCGCCTGGCCTCTTTTGGTGATTGTTCTTCCTGGTCTGTCACCGTTCTACCTCCCAACACTGGATAATAATGGAACCGGCCGTAAATTAGTTGGAATAGGCCAGCTTCACTATATGAACGCTATCTTGCCGAGCAAGATAAAGAGGAACGATTTGCTCTTGTAGCGTATTCAGATGAGGATTGCCTCCTCCGAATCAAAATGGGCAATATCGGCTAAAGGAAATCCGCTATCACACAAATCGCTTGTTCCTATTTTCAGCAGTGAACTATCGGGGCTGTTTGAGAGGCAATAGCGTTTGCAACCGTATGGGCTACACCTTTTCGATG
>DATKWT010000190.1 GCA_035529395.1 Dehalococcoidales bacterium
ACACCGCGCATCACCATGCACATATGTTCCGCCTGGACCACCACGGCAACGCCCTGTGGGTTTACTCCGTCGTTAATAGCTTCGGCAATCTGTGTGGTCATTCTCTCCTGAATCTGGGGTCTTCTGGCGACTATCTCCACCACCCTGGCCAGCTTGCTGATACCGACAACACGGCCGCCTACGTCCGGGATATAGCCGATGTGCACCACACCGTAGAATGGCAGAAGGTGGTGCTCGCACATCGAGTAGAAAGGGATGTCCTTGACTATCACCATTTCCCGGTGGCCAAGCTCGTAGCCCACGGTAAGCTCTTCCCGGGGGTCGACGCCGAGCCCGGAGAACAACTCGGTGTACATCTCGGCGACCCGCCGTGGTGTATCCGCTAAACCTTCTCTCTCAGGGTCTTCACCGATAGCCCTGATAATCGCGCTGGTTGCCTTTTTTATCTCTTCCTCGTTTATCACTCAAGTCCTCCTCTGGCGTTGCTACTGTGTTCGAGTTCCCATCGGTACCTGGACTGCTCCAGGGGTGTGCTGAAAAATCCTTTCGACCAACCCCACGATATCTGGGGGACACCCCCAGACCCCTGCCAGAAGAGGGCGCCTCTCAGAAGAGGCGGGGCCCCTCAGAAGGGGCACCCTCCCTGGACTCTCCTTTTTCAACACCCTGCTAAGGGTTCACGGAGTGGCCTGCCGTCTCCTTTGTTGCCGCGATAGAAGCACACTGAGAATGATAGCCAATAGTGCCATAATTAGGCAAATAATGAAGGCCAGTTGGTAGCTGCCGGTTGTATCGAAGATGGTACCGGCCAGAGGTGCTCCCAGCGCCCCTCCCATGGAACCGACCACCATCAGGCTTGCCATGACGGCTCCCAGGAACCTGAGTCCGAACAGTTCTCCAGTCAGTAGTGTCTGCAATGGCACAATGCCTCCATAGGCGATACCGTAGATAACGGCAAAGACATAGAATGTCCAGACCTCTCTGGCGAAAAGAAGCCAGGCCAGCGCCAGGACCATTAGCGCCAGGTGGAAGATGAGAGATGGTGTGGGCCCTATCCGGTCCGATACAAAGCCAGCCAGGTTCCGCCCGATGAGACTGGTAGCGGCCCAGATGGACACAATCGAAGCGGCTAATGCTGAGGAGATGCCCATGTCGATGGCATGGGGTGCAATATGTGCCATCATTACCTGTATTATAAAGATGAAACAGAACATTACCAGGCCAAATATCCAGAACCGTCCCGTCCGGATTGCCTGTTTAATAGAAAGGCTCTCCGTCACCACCGGCTCTTCTTCATCCTGCCGGCTTGACATTTCACCGTAGGGCTGGAGTCCCATTTGCTGCGGGCTGCCTTTCAGGGTCTGCGCCAGCGGTATAACCACTACCAGGGTGATTAAGCCCAAGACAATATAGGCTGTTGGCCAGTCGTAGTCGGATATCAGCCACTGGGACAGCATCGGGGCAATGATGCCGCCCAGACCGATACCGGTCCAGGTGAGTCCCAGGGCTACCCCCCTTTTCTGCTTGAACCACCGCAGTATTGTCGTCGTGACCGGGACCACGCATCCGCCACCGCCGATGGCAACGGCAACGCCGTATATCAGGTAGACATGCCACAGGGCACTAATCTGCGACATGAAGATAAAGGCTACTCCGGTAATGATACCGCTGGCAGTGACCAGCAAGCGGGGGCCGTACCGGTCACTCAGTTTCCCGGCAAGAATGCTGAAGGGGCCGGTTATCAGCATACCTATCGAGATGGCGGCGGAAAGGGCACCCCTGTCCCAGTGGAACTGCTCCGTTATCGGTCGCAGGAATATGCCAAAGCTATAGAAAGTGAGGGCGTGCGTCGCCAGAATGCCGACCGCACTGAAAACCATGATCCAGCCGTAATGCAGATGTTTCAATTCCCGCAGTTACCAGCTTGAAAGACATCGGTGGCAGTTGTCACTCTATTCATTGTCGGAATACTCTAGCATGGTGATGAAAAACCCTTTCGACCAATCCCACGATATCTGGGGGACACCGGCAGAATCTGGTTTCGGATTCTGCTAACGTCATTCTGTAAGAATGACGCCCAGACACCCCTGCCAAAGGGGCTTGGCCCCTTCTGAGGGGCGACCCCTCTGGGCTTTCCTTATTCAGCACTCTGCTAGGCCCAGCCGAGGGCTTGCTCGATGGCTGTCGTCTCTGCCGGTAGCTGGCTGAATGAACCGGTGTCTCTTAGAGCGGCATCCGCGTCCTTCAACCCCGTGCCGGTCACGATGCAGACGATTCGTTTGCCCGAGAAGTCCATACCACTGCCGGAAAGCTTGATAAGCCCGGCCAGAGAAGCCGCCGAAGCCGGTTCCCCGAAGATACCCCCCTTGCTTGCCATGCGGTGGTAGGCGGCCATGATTTCCTCGTCACTGACCATATCGATGATGCCGCCGGATTCGTCGCGGGCTGCTTCCGCTTGCTGCCAGCTTGCCGGGTTGCCGATTCGTATCGCGGTGGCAATAGTGTTTGGTTCCTCAATGATGTGGCCATGCACAATGGGCGCGGCACCCTGGGCCTGAAAGCCCATCATCTGTGGTTTCTGCTTTGCCCTGCCTGCCTGATAGTACTCGGTAAAGCCCTTCCAGTAGGCAGTGATATTGCCCGCATTGCCCACCGGGATGAAGAGGTAGTCCGGAGCTTCACCGAGGGCGTCAACGATTTCAAAAGCAGCGGTCTTCTGCCCTTCAATCCGGTATGGATTGAGCGAGTTCACCAGGGTAACCGGGTGTTTCTCGGTGAGAGACCGCACTATGGTCAGGGCCTGGTCGAAGTTACCATCGATAGTGATTATTCTGGCACCGTAGACGATTGCCTGGGCCAGCTTGCCGAGGGCGATTTTCCCTTCGGGTACGATGATGATTGCCTGAAGACCGCAGCAGGCGGCGTAAGCGGCCGCTGAGGCGCTGGTATTGCCCGTAGAGGCACACATGATTGCCTGGCTACCTTCTTCTATCGCCTTAGCCACGGCAACCACCATACCCCGGTCCTTGAAAGAGCCGGTGGGGTTGCACCCTTCCAGCTTGAAGTACAATTCCCCGCAGCCGATTTCCTCGGCCAGTCGGCGGTTGCTCACCAGGGGAGTATCTCCCTCACCCAGTGTGAATCGTGGCGTTGCCGATGTCAGTGGCAGAAGGTTTTCGTACTTGGCGAGTACTCCTGATTTCATTGTCTTCTCCTCTGGGCAGGCTGCGGTATAAGCCTCATCCGGCCCGATGCAGCGCCAGTTTCACCGGAATAAAGGGCGCCCGGCGGTGAGTGGAAGACCACCGTGTCCGGTTTTCCTGTTGGATGTATAGTATATTTATAAGGCAAACGCACGATGTTTGCAAGTTTGGATTTGACGTCTTTGATATAACTTGCTATGATTCATCTCGGTGTCCTCATGTGAGGACAATGAAGCATTCTTTAGTGGATTCGCTTGACTCGATATTAAATATAATGGAAGGAGGCACGTAAATGGATTTCCGTTTCACTGAAGAGCAAGAGAAGCTGAGGAAAGAGATCGACGATTTCTTCCTTGACAATCTGCCTTCAGACTACCGTCCACGTGGCCAGAGGGGCCAGACCATGGCGCAGTACAAGTTCTGGATGGACCTGCAACGGAAGGCCGGTGCGAAGGGTTACCTTACGCCCGGGTGGTCCAAGGAAAGCGGCGGTCTCGGTCTGAGTGACATGGAGCAGGGTGTGGTCATGGAGGAGACCTCTTATTGGGGTGCAGCCTGGCCGGGCAGCCAGGGCATACGCGTCTGCGGACCCCCTCTGCATGTCTTCGGTACCGAGGAGCAGAAGAGCAAGTTCCTCCCCGGTATCGCCAAGGGCGAGGATATCTGGTACCAGGCCTTCACCGAGCCTGACGCCGGTTCGGATGAGGCGAACGTATCCCTGAGGGCTGTCGAAGACGGCGACAACTACATTCTCAACGGCCAGAAGACATTCATCACGGCTCCCGGTCAGGGAGACTACCTGTACACGCTGGCCAGGACACAGGACGTTACCCCCAAGCATCGTGGTATCAGCCTGTTCCTGATTGACGCCCATAGCCCGGGGGTCAGCTACAGTGCGCTACCCACGCTGGGTGTCTTCACCGTGGACATCTTCTTTGACAATGTGAAGGTACCGAAGGACCGTCTGCTTGGCGAGTTGAACCGTGGCTTCTATCATGCCATGGTGACCTTCGAGTTCGAGCGGAGCACGACCGGTGGCGGTGCCGGCGCCAGGCGCGGCATGGAAGAGCTTATCGATTTTTACCGGAATGAGAAGCCGAACGGCAAGCCCCTGCTGGAAAACCCGGCAGTTCGTGACCTGCTGGCAGACCGGGCAATCGAGATGGAACTCGTGTGGCTCCAGGGCTGGTTTGCCGCCTGGCACTTCAGCCAGAGAGACAAGCTGGGTTCGCCCCCGCCAGAGGCCGGTGGACTTCACAACAAGGTGGTGTCTGCCGACAGGGCCAAGCAGCTAATCGACGCCATGGGACTCTACGGACAGTTGCGCCGTGGCTCGAAGTACTGTAAATACGAGGGACGTGCCGCCGGTTCCTGGGAGGTATCGCGGAGTACGCATCCTGCCGGGACGATTGAGGTAAACAAGATAGTGCTTGGCGGAAGAGGACTCGGCCTGCCGAGAATCCCGGCCAAGTTCAACAAGGAAATAAGAGCGGCAATAGAGGAGAGAGGATAGTCCACCTGAGGGCCGGACGATATGAAGTGAAAGGAGCTATAAGATGGATTTTAATTTCACTGAAGAACAGGAAATGCTGAGAACGTCCGCTCGAGATTTTCTTGAGGAGGAGTGTACTGAGAAACTCATCCGGGATGTTGAAGCTGGTGATCAGGGTTATTCCCCTGACCTCTGGAAGAAAGTTGCGGAGCTGGGATGGCTCGGGCTTGTCTTTCCGGAACAGTATGACGGCGCCGGTATGAATGTTATTGACTTGGCGGTACTCTATGAAGAGTTCGGCCGGGCGATGTTCCCCGGTCCGTACCTTTCCACCGTTATTCTCGGCGGAATGACGATTCTGGAGGCTGGCACCGAGGAGCAGAAAGCAGAGATACTGCCCAGGATAGCCAGGGGTGAGCAAATAGTAGCTATGGCCCTCACCGAGCCGGAGTCCAGTTGGGACATGAAAGCATGGGACCCCGAGGGAGTCACGGTTGCGGCTACTGCTGCCGGTGATGACTATGTAATCGACGGCACAAAGCTGTTTGTCCATGACGCTGTCTGTGCCGACACCTTTCTTGTCGTGGCCAGGACCAAGAGCGGAGCGGACCCTGCTGATGGCATCACCCTGTTTCTGGTGGATGCCAAGAGCGCGGGAATCAGCATAACACCGCTGAGGACCATCGCCGGTGACATGCAGTGCGAGGTCATATTTGACAAGGTGAAGGTATCCAGGCAGAACATCGTCGGTGCACTGAACGGTGGTTGGGCACCGCTTGACAAGTCGATGAAAGTCGGAGCGGTGATGCTCTGCGCCCAGATGCTCGGAGCAGGAGAGAAGCTACTTGAGCTATCCGTGGACTACGCCAGGACGAGGATACAGTTTGACATGCCCATTGGCATCAACCAGTACATCCAGGAGCACTGCGTCTTCCTGCTGCGCGATGTCAACGGTGCTCGATGGTCTACCTACCTGGCTGCCTGGAAGATTGCCGAGGGTGAGCCCTGTGACTTTGAAGTGGCTGTTGCCAAGGCGTGGGGCAGCGATGCTCACGAGAGGGCTTGCTGGCGCGCACACCAGGTGCATGGTGGCGTAGGGTATACTGTCAATGACGGTGTCCTTCCTCTGTACTCGCGTCGGGGCAAAACCTTCCAGCTCTACCTGGGTGATACTGCCTACCACAAGGAGAAAATTGCCAAGGAGCTCGAGGGGTGGCCGACTCCACAGGTACCCAGGGGTAAGCCACTCGGTCTCTGGGTAGATATGCCCGAGAACTGGATACCAGAGTGGTGGGACACATTCGATAAGGGCTAACAGGCTATAGCACCACATTACAAGAACAGAGCGGCACTCCCCACACGGGGAGTGCCGCTTTTCTTTCCGGTTTTTAATGTGGTATCTTGAGCGGAATCAGGCCTGTCCGCTGCCGGGCTTGACCAGTGGTTTACCGGCGGCGCACTGTGGACAGTTCTCCGGTGTGTAGGTTTCTGCCACTGTCCGCAGGCAGCTATAGAGGGGAACCCCGAAATCAACAGGCTGCCTGGCGCGGTCTACCAGAACACCAATACCCACGACCTTGCCGTTGAGGGCAATGACGGCATCGATTACGTCCCGTATCGAGCCACCGGCGGTCATAACGTCATCCACCACAAGGACACGCTCCCCCGGACTGATGCTCTGACCACGCCGGAACATTCTTCCTTCGGATTCTGCCCTTTCGGCATATATGGCTCGTGTTCCAAGCTGCCTGGCTACTTCGGAGGCAAGGATGACACCACCGGTGGTTGGGCCGGCTACCATCTGGATGCCCTCCTCCCGGAAGTGGTCGGCAATCATTCCGCAGAGTTGCTCGGTATAGGCGGGGAACTGCAGTACCCGGAACTTCTCCCAGTAGACCGGGGAGTGTAGTCCGGAAGCCAGGAGGAAGTGGCCTTTCAGCACCGCCCCTGCCTTGACGAAGATATCCTCTACATCACTCATCATGAAACCCTCTGTTACGTAGTCGTCTCCAGGCCCAAACGTTGACTTATACTCGTTCAGGGGGTTAGTCACCGGCGGCGCTGGCTATCTGCTCCGGTGGGGGATAGTTGGCGGCCAGCCCCCATTTGTCCGGAGGCCAGATTGATAACCATGCTTTGCCTATTATGTCTCCGGTCGGGACCAGCCAGCCGTTTCGTGAGTCATTGGTGTTGTTGCGGTTGTCGCCGAGTACGAAGTACTCGCCGGGAGGGATTGTGTCGCTAACATAGGAACGGGTAGCCGGTTCTTGTACATACGGCTCGTCAAGTGTAACCACGGAGCCGTCAGGATGGTGGATTAAGACCTGACCATCCTTCATTTCCACGTACTCGCCGGGCAGTCCGATAATGCGCTTGATGTAGCTGTCTCGCTGGCCGTTGGGAGGGCGAAATACAATCACGTCTCCCCTTCCGGGCTCATGGATACTGTAGACCACCTTATTCACCAGCAGCCGCTGGTGTTCCCAGAAGTTAGGCTGCATGCTGGGACCGTATATCACGAAGGTCTGTACCGTGTACCGCAGTCCGATAAAGACCACCACGGCGATTGCCGCCATTACCAGGAAGTCACGAATGGAGCTCTTCATTTGTCTCCTTCTCAGGACTCAGTTACTATTATAGTATAGCCCGTCTGCCTGTGTTGTGCCAGTGGGGGACTCAACCAGTACATTGGTGACACTTCGTATCCACACCAGTAGCTAGTTGCACAAATCCGCGCAACATACAGATTCTGCGCCACTAACCTTAGTGGCGTGCCACTGAGGTTAGTGGCGTGTTGCTCAAGAATGACATGCCAACGGTGTGTCACCCTGAGTTTACCTGCTGGCTTAACCAGCAGGCCGAAGCCGAAGGGTCTCACCCCGCGGAACATACTAGCTGGTATTTCTGCAACTGAGTACCAGCCGTAATTGCGAGCGAAGCAATTTCGTTGATACAGGATTGCCATGCCACTCCCTGGCTACCCTCGGTCGTGGTTCCCGATAACAAGGGAAGGAATGTGTCCCTGTCCGTGTTGTGGCACCGCAGTCGATGTTGCAGGCTCTCTTGCGCAGGTGCTAGAATTACAGCATAATGGACTATATGGCGCAGGCTCTCTCT
>DATKWT010000191.1 GCA_035529395.1 Dehalococcoidales bacterium
TACGGACAACGACACGGTGACGATAACACTCGACGCGCAGTCCGGTTATGGCATCACAGCAGACGAGACGATCACGGTGACGGTTCCCGCATCGGCACTCGTCACCTCGAGTGAGGCGGTGGTCGCGACACCCACCTTTGACATCGCCGCTCTCGGTTGCAACTATTCCTACCGGAGGTCGATCGTCGTCGATCATACAAAAGTCGGAGCTGATGACAGCGGTGAACTTCCTTCGACAGGCTTTCCTGTTCTTATCGAATTATCCGGTGATTGGTTAAGGACAACCACCGAAGACGCCACCAACGGGCGTATAACGGATGACGATGGCGATGACATTATCTTCAAGATGGGTTCGACGACACTATACCACGAGATTGAAGAGTATGATGGCAGTGCCGCTACGGGGGGCAAACTCGTTGCCTGGGTGAGAATCGACTCCCTTTCCAAGGCAGCCGATACGACCATTACCATGTATTATGGCAACGCATGCGTCACTTCTCCCACAGAGGATCCGGAAAACGTGTGGGACGACAACTACGAGGGAGTATGGCACATGAAGGAAGAAGCAACCGGCATAGTAACTGATGACTTATACAAAGATTCCACCTCAAATTCCAACGATGGTGATGATCGGGTTTCAGCGGAAGGGCAAGACGGAAAGATCGGCTCCGGGCAGCAGTTTGACGGCACCAATGACACTATCCAGATCGACTACTCCTCGGAACTGGGGATTACCGGGGACATCACAATCTCGGCCTGGGTCAAGCGATCGGACACCACCGACGGCGCCATCTTGACGAAGACGGATGGCGGCTTTTTTGACGACTGGGACTACGAGCTTTGGTTCGATGGCGACAAACTCGATTTCTGGGCGGATGACGGGACCCCAAACAGTTTGGAGTCGACCGGCTCTATCACGGATACTTCGTGGCACCATGTGGCCGCAACCCGCAGTGGAACCGCCGTCACCTTTTACATCGACGGGGCCGCCTCGGGGGGCGGTACCATGACCGGTGCTTTCGGCAACGGCGCTCAATCGTTGATAATCGGTGATGATGAAGACAATAATCCATACAACGGCTATCTCGACGAGATCCGCCTTTCCAGCACCGACCGTGATTTGGACTGGATCAAGACCTCCCACAACAACCAGAGCGATACCGCGATCGGCGCAGGCAAATTCATAAAAAGCTTGGGTGATGAGATGCTTGCCTGCAAGTTTTTATACCGGAGGCCGATCACCATCGATCATACAAACGTAGGCACTGTTAACAGCGGTGAACTTCCTGCGACCGGCTTTCCTGTTCTTATCAGCGTGACCGGTGATTGGCTAAAGACCACGACCGTGGACTCCACCAACGGGCGTATAGAGGATGAGGATGGCGATGACATCATCTTCAGGGCATCGGATGGCGTGACCGGGCTCTACCACGAGATTGAAGAGTATGATGGAACCACCGGGACCCTTGTGGCCTGGGTGAGAATCAACTCCCTTTCCATGGGCCCCGAGGACACGACCATTTACATCTATTATGGAAACGCCTGCATCACTTCTCCCACAGAGGAGCCGGCAAACGTGTGGGATGCCAGCTTCAAAGGCGTCTGGCATATGAAGGAAGAAGCAACCGGCATAGTAACGGATGACTTATATATAGATTCCACCTCAAATTCCAACAATGGGGATGACCGGGTTTCAGCAGAAGGGCAAGACGGTAAAATATATAATGGACAGCAGTTTGATGGCAGCGACGACTACATCCTGGTGGCGAACTCCCCGGAGCTCGGGATTCAAGGGGACATCACGATTTCGTCCTGGATCAAGAGATCCACCACCACCAACGCCGATGCCATCTTGTCGAAGACGAATGGCGGCCGCTGGGACTACGATTTATACATCGGGTACACGTCTTACACGGATGAACTCGTGTTGTATTCGGACAACACGAACCCGCAGTATGAGAGCTCGACCGACATGGTCACAGATACCTCGTGGTACTATGTCGCGTTAACCCGCAGTGGAACCACGGTCACCTTTTACATTGACGGGGCAGTCACCTCGGGGGGTGGGACCATGGAGAACCTGTTCAACAACAACTCTGATCCGGTGAGGATCGGTGATGCTGGCGGCATTGATGAGTTCAACGGCTATCTTGACGAGGTCCGACTCTCCAGCGACGACCGGGATGCCGACTGGATCAGGACCTGCTACAACAACCAGGTGTGGCCGAACAAGGCAAGTACGCCTGTTCCTAATCCCAGTCCCAACCCTGGTAGTGGTTTCATCACGGTGGGCAGTGAGGAATTCGACGTGGCCACAGCCGTAGGCCTCGTATCCTTTACGGCCACGGGCCAGGGTGAGAGTGTGCTGGTTTCCTGGGAGACGGCCCAGGAGATTGACAATCTGGGCTTCAACCTCTATCGCAGCACTGAACTGGGCGGTACCTACACCAAGCTAAACCGCCGGCTCATACCGGGTCTGATATCCTCTGTCTCGGGTCAGCAATACACTTACACTGATACAGATGTTACCCGGAGTGTACTCTACTACTACATGCTTGAGGATGTGGATCTCTCCGGGACAAGGACGATGCACGGTCCTGTCTGTGTGGACTGGGATAATGACGGCATACCTGATGACTATTATGAAGAGGAAGATGATGATACAGATACCGGAGAGGAAGAGCCTGAGGTCAGCATCCCTGATACCGAATTCGACGAGTTAGGATTGGATCTTTCGGATTGGACTCCCTCCAGTAGTTCTGCCAGCTGGGTGAAGATGGCGAGTTTCAGGGCCCGTCAGGAGGATGAGGGGATTGCCCTGGAATGGGAGACAAGTTTCGAGGTTGACATTCTCGGGTTTCATGTATACCGGGAAGTAGACGGGAAGTTCTACCGTGTAACAGCGGACCTTGTGCCTGGTTCAGTGTTCAAGGTTGGAGCGGGCAAGGAACTTCCTGCGGGACAGTCCTATGGACAGTCTTATGTGTACTGGGACGGATTATCGGAGGGTACAGGACACGAGCTTTACTGGCTGGATAGTGTGGAGCTCAATGGTGGGCGCGCTTCCTTCGGGCCGATAAGGCCTGAGATATACGGGCAGCCAGTACCTGAACGGATCAAGGCACGCTTTAGATCAATAGGAAAGCATCAAGTTTCCAGGGCTCGGGCGCTGGGGAATATCCGCGCACTGCGCGAAGAGTTGAGCACCAAACCGGCAAAAACGTATAAGTCTCAGGTTAATTTAGTCCAGGCTGTTCCTGAGAAGTTCTCTGGGCCTCGGTTGCTGCCGGGTGAGGAACAGTGGGCTCTGGCAGCACAGCCGGGAGTGAAGATCTATATCAAGGAAGATGGATGGTACCGGGTTGGAGAGCCGGAACTGGTCGCGGCCGGCCTTAGTTCGGGAGTTGATCCCCGCTACCTGCAGCTTTATGCAGACGGGGAGGAACAGTGCCTGATGGTGACCGGGAGTGATGACGGGCGTTTTGACCCAGAGGATGCCATTGAATTTTACGGGACAGGGCTCGATACGTCATTCACCGCTGCTCACGTCTACTGGCTTGTTGTCGGGTCACGGCCTGGAAGACGGCTTGATACACCTTTCACCGATATCCGCCTTAATCTCGGCAAACGGATGAGGATTCCCCGGGGTTTAAGAGGCCGGGGAGCACCTTTGAGCTTCCCCTTTTCGGTGGAGTTAAAGGAACGCACGTTCTATTTTGCGGCGCTGACGAATGGTGAGAGGGAGAACTTTTTTGGCTCTGTGATCTCGACAGAGCCTGTGGACCAGCTTTTAACAGTCGCCCATCCAGACCCCTCGTCTCCTGAGGATGCCCTGCTGGAAGTGGTGCTGCAGGGGGGAACTGTTGTTTCTCACCAGATCAAAATCCTGTTCAATTATGTAGAAGTAGGTGAGGTGGTCTTTAGCGGGCAAGAACAATGGAGAGCTGAGATAGAAGTGCCTTACGATTTACTTTTGGAAGGAGACAACATTATCACCCTGACAGCCCAGGGAGGGTCTATGGATGTCAGCCTGGTGGATTATATCCGGCTGACTTACTGGCGTACATACACAGCGGATGAGGATGCCCTGCGATTCAGGGCAAGTGGTGGAGAATGGCTTTCGATTGGAGGCTTCAGCAGTCCCGAGATTCAGGTGCTGGACATCACTGATCCAATGCGAATGTTAAAAGTAAGGGGAAAGGTGATGACTCAAGATTCGGGTTATGCCATCACAGTCAAGGTGCCGGGCGGTGGTGAGAGGAGCCTTATGGCCTTTACCGAGGATAAGATAAAGCACCCGGCTGGTATTGCGGCTAACCTGGCCTCCTCCTGGCATGAGCTGAGCCAGGGGGCTGAGGTCATAATCATCGGCCACAGCGACCTTCTCGAAAGCGTCAGATTCCTTAAGGAGCTGCGGGAGCAGCAGGGCTGGTCAGTAGTGCTGGTTGATGTTGAGGATCTCTACGATGAGTTCAATTTTGGGGCAAAGAGCCCCTGGGCGCTAAAGGACTTTCTCGCTCAGGCATACGCGTACTGGAATCCACAGCCGCGCTTCGTGGTGCTGGTGGGAGATGCGAGCTATGATCCTCGCAACTACCTGGGGTTCGGGGAATTCGACCTGGTGCCCACCAAATTTGTGGATACGAAGTACCTTAAGACGGCTTCGGATGACTGGTTTGTGGACTTCAACGATGATGAGTTGCCTGAGATGGCGGTAGGACGGTTGCCTGTGGAAAGCGCTGAGGAAGCTGCAGCAGTGGTTTCAAAGATCATCAGCTATGAGGGCGCCTCCGGCCTGATGAACGAAGCGCTGCTGGTGGCTGATATCAATGACTTCTTTAATTTTGAAGGCGCCAGTGGTGATGTAGCGGACCTGTTGCCGGGAGATATGACTATTAGCGAGATCTTCCGAGGCAAGAGCCCGACGGCAAGAAGCGATCTTTTGGATAGTCTCAACCAGGGGCAGTTGCTGGTCAATTATATCGGTCATGGTTCTGCAAAAATATGGAAGGGAAATCTGCTCACTTCCTTAGATGCCTGGAATCTAACCAATTCCCCCTATTTGCCCTTTTTGGTCAGCATGACCTGTCTGAACGGATTTTTCCAGGATCCGTATAGCGAGAGCCTGGCTGAGACGTTTTTGAAAGCGGAGCGAGGAGGAGCTGTGGCGGTCTGGAGCTCTTCAGGCTTGACAGATCCTGAAGGGCAGCTCATCATGAATAAGGAACTGATTCGGCTGCTGTTCAACGGGCAGGGACTGACCATAGGTGAAGCGATAATGAGAGCCAAGCAGGTTGTCCCTGACGCGGATATCCGCAAAACCTGGATCCTGTTCGGCGACCCCACCCTGAGACTCAGGTAAGTAATATAGTTGTCCAGGTAAATAGTATAGTTGTCCAGGTAAATAACATAGTTGTCATTGCGAGCGACCGAAGGGAGCGCGGCAATCTCATGGTAAAAGATGGGGTCAGGCCTCCACTTTTAAAATGCGGGTTTGATTTACATTGTG